>JAISLM010000124.1 GCA_031290855.1 Spirochaetaceae bacterium | reverse complement strand
ATGCAAACCACCACAGATGATAAATTTCCGCAGCCGATCGAACCTCGTAGATAATGCATCGCTTACAAGATACCCCGCCTTATCCCTTCCTTTTGGGGTTAAGAAGGCGGTAGAACGTCAGGCAAAACAGCTTGACGCTGTTTTGTGGCGGGGCGGTTCATTGCGCTCTATCCGGGGGACCCGTATGACCGAAAACAGGTCATAAGGGGCATCAGCGCCGATTGTTTTTCTTGTTACATGGTTCCCCTCCCGGAAAACCATGCCAAGTATACCGCTCTCTCTACTTTTTTTATATGCGCCGGCCCAGGTAAACACATCGATTAATGTTGACAAAGTATTCGCTCCATCGTATTATTTTTATAAACAATTCCATTAGGAGGAATAAGTGGAACAGATCAGAAAAATAGTGTTTGCCGCCGCCCTGTTCGTGGCGGCGTCAGTCTACGGGCAAGAGTCGCCCATAGACGATTCGGATGTCGTTCAGTTGCCGCAGGTGGAACTGAGCGGGGATAAAGAGACAACCGAGTTCATCACGCGGGAACAGATGGACAGGCGCGGCGACAGCGACCTAATCGACGCGATCCGCTGGGTTCCCGGCCTCGTACCTCTCGATGCGGGCGGCGCACGCAATGAATCGGGCTTTACGATGCGGGGGATGGGGCAGAACACCGTCCCGGTCTACCTTGACGGCGTTCCCTGGGGCGATCCCTACGGCTCGCAGATCGACTACTCCCGTTTTCTCACCACAGACATCGAGAGCGTAAGCGTCAACAAGGGCTACAGTTCGATGATGCTCGGATCGAACAACATGGGCGGTGTCATCGTTATGCGGACGGCTAAACCCAAGGAGCCCTTTGAAGCGACGCTTAAATCTTCCTTAAGCCTGGACGGGAAGGGGGCCTACGCGGGAAACCTGCAAACATTCAGCGCGGGGACGCGGCTTGATATGTTTTACGCCAAAGCTTCCTTTACCTGGCGTGATGTAGACCACTGGCGGCTACCTGAAAGTTTCGTGCCGTCGGATGACGATAAGCCCGGTAATGGCGGCAACCCCCAGAAAAAGGGCGACAGGCTCTGGTCAAAATCCAGTGATATGAAGATAAGCGCCCTCTTCGGCTTTACCCCCGCCGAGACAATCGATATATGGGCAAGCTATACCTATTCGGACTCGGACAAGGGCGTATCGCCGCCAAACGTGAACGGAACAAGCTACTCCGTCTGGGAGTGGCCCTATGTCAGGCGGCACACGGTAAACGTAAACGGCGAATGGACTACGGATAAGTTTTTCCTTAGCGCGATGGCCTTCTTTGACAAGTACGACAACAGGCTTTACCCCTATCCTGTTTTTGGCGGCAGCGCAATCGGCGACGCCGCGTATAACGCATGGCTTGCGGGCAACTCCACTACCTCTGATTACGACGACTACACTTTCGGCACCACAGTCCAGGGAAGCTACAACATAAATGAACGGAACAAGGTAGCGGCCAACCTCGACTTCAAGCAGTTCAGCCACAAGGGTTTCGACAAGTATTTTGGAACCGATGATTTTAAACAGAATGCCGACGTGAGCGAGGACCTGGTCTTCGCGGGCGCGGAGTACACGCTGCGTCCCGCCAAGCCGCTTACGCTGGTAGGCGGCCTTGGCGTGAACATCTATGTGCCGGGCAACATGGACCAGTGGAAAACCAGCGTTGCGGGCGCTACCAAAGACACCACAACGAATGAGCCTGAAACGCAGGCCGCGCCCACGGCCCAAATCGGCGCTTTCTATGACATCGATTCCGGTCACGAGCTTCACCTTACCTGGGCGCTGAAAAATCGTTACCCTACGCTAAAGGAAAAGTTCAGCAGCCTGGGCACGGGCAAGAATCAACCAAACCCGGATTTAACGGCGGAGTACGCGAACCACTTCGAGCTAGGCTACAAAGGTTCCATCCCCGGAAATATCAGCATAACAACGGCGGTTTTCTACACACGGGCCTTTGACAGAATCACAAACGTGGATATCGACACGGCTACCAAGATTACACAGTACCAAAACATCGACGAAACGGCGTTTTACGGCTTTGAGTTCGGGACTGAAATATACGTCTCGCACTTTGTCAGCTTCGGCGGCGCGGTGGGTTACACAAAGTCAGAGATCATATCGAGCAAGAGCGGTTACACACAGATTAGCGGTGTCCCCGAATTCACGGCAAACGGCTACGCCGTAATAAAACCGCTTGAGACGCTACTGCACGACGGCGTAGTGCGCAACGTGTCGATAGTGCCGGGCTTCGAGTTTACCGGCTCCAGGGCGCTGGGTAATAAAATAAAGACATCGCAGGAAGCCCTGCCCGCCTACACTGTCGCCAGCATCATGGTGTCCGCCGATTTTACCGATTACGCTTCCCTGTCCTTCACGGTGGACAATCTGTTTGACACGCTTTACGAAAGCAGCCAGTATTTTCCTCAGGCCGGGCGGAGTTTTAACTTCACGCTGACAGGCAGGTATTGATTTTCCGGCGCAAGGCCGCACCTATGGCGGGGCCTTGCGTCAAACCTCTTAGCACTTCCACAGCCCGCCAGTGCCCGCCGGCGGGTTTAACAAAACCTGTCATAATGCAGGTTGCGGACTCTGAACAACCGGTGATAACTTCTTATCCTATAAAGACTTGGCGTAGCGTGTCCGCGGGATACTTTTTTTACGGTCCGCGGGTGATAGCGGTTATGATAGCGGAATAACTATATCGCCCGCGGGAGGGCTTATTATGAGAACGAGGGCTTTTTTTACGGTTTTTCCCCGGAAACTCGAATCGGGTCGGCGGATTTATTCGCAAAGTCTGGTTTAATACCCCGCGGCTCAAGTAAGGCAACGACTACAAAGATTTTGTATTAAACCAGACGATATTATAAACTTCCCTACAGAACGAGCCTCCGTTCCAACCAACACAACGCTTAAGATACCGCGCCGAACCATCGGTTCGCGCTTGCCTTATGCATGGAGCTTTACAGGGCGGCAGGCTGACCTCCTGGGCGGGGTTAGGTTTGGGGAGGAAATGGCGGCGGCTGCGGTTCGCCGGGCGGATTATGCCGCTTATCCGGGGGCCGGTACGGCGGGAAGGGGGAACAAGCGGAAAAACGCGGCCCCGGCCGCCCGTTTCCCGCCGTGGGGTCTGACCCTGCCGTGGGCCGGCGGGCCCCCTGCCGCCGCGTGTCCGGCGATGCGTTTCCCGCTGCGGGGTCTGACCCCACGGGCCGACGAGCCTCCCTCCGCCGCGTGTCCGGCAGCTCCCCTTCAAGGATCCGCGACCAGTACCGGTCGCCCCACAGGTGTCCCGTCCGTCCGCTGTCCCGGTTGTACCTTTGGGCGAAGGTCTGCTTCAGCCATTTCATTATCGCGGGCAGTTCGAACCCGTCCGCGGGCCTGATGTAAAAGGACAGCCGGTCGCCGGCGAGACTTAAGTCCCCGGACCGTGAAGACAAACCTGTGCGCGGTCTCCCGAAACACCCGGTCGAACAGCGCCGAAGCACGCCCTCCGCGGAACAGGGGTTCCCTGTTGTTGACGCGGGTACTGATTTGGTACCACACGCCCTGTTTCAGCATTCTTAAATGTCTCATGTAAATAGAGCTTTTCCCAAAACCCGGTCAGTTTTGGGAAAAGCTTCCGAAAAAGCGGTCTAACCGGACTAAGGCCCGCTTTTTCATATAAATCTAAGGTAGCTGGACAAGCAATGCTTGTCTCCCAAGCAATGCTTGTCTCCCAAGCAATGCTTGTCTCCCAAAAACTGAAGTTTTGGGAAAGCCTCAATATATGGGCGGCTGCCCGCGTTTTTCTTTAACAGGCGGAGAAAAAAGGGAAAGGAGCCGAACCGTAAAGGCCCTTCCGGCGGCGCGGCGGGGAGCTTTTCATCAGGTAAAATTTTTGCGGGTCAGATTTAGGGCAAGCGCGAACCTAAGGTTCGACGCGGTATTAAACCAGACTTTGCGAATGAAGCTCCCCGCCAAAAAACAGCGTCGAGCGTCCGCGTGTGGACTGTCCGCCGGCACAACAAACAACGTCAAACCGCTATGCAGTTTGTGCCTGACGTTTTACTTCCTGCCTAACCTGATAAGGAGGGATAAGGCAGGGGGCAGACCCCACTGCGAATAAAGCTGCCGGACACACGGATCAAAAAGGCAGGCTGTTATGCGGGGAAGAAAGTATTCTATGAGGAAGGCAATAAGGTAGAAAACACCGACCGGATACTTGAAATTACGCCGAAAAAGTAATTGCATTCAGGCGAAAATATTCACTGAACCTAAACGCTTCCGTCATTTTTCCGCCAGCCTGTTAAGACAGGCCTGTACCCACAGCTCGCTCTCGTCGGGGTAGACCCGCTGCAACTTCAGAAAGGCCGAAAGAGCCATCCTTATGTCCCCGATGAAGTACCAGCACTGGGCCAGGTAGAAGCGGGCGCGGCTTTCGGCATCACTGTTTGCGGCCTCGACGATGTAGTCCGTCAGATCCGCCCGCGCCGCCTGCCAGTCCCTCCACATGAAAGGGCCCTGGATTATCGCGGCAAGCCGCCTGTCGTCCGCGTCGCCGGCGGAGAGCTGCATATCGCGGTTGAAAACCCTGGGTTCCTTCAGGATCAGAGAGTCCTCCGCCTGAATCGGGTAGGAACGGTAGGTCGGGTAAGTTTCAACAGCGGAGGGATTTCCCCTCCTGGACCGGGCGGCCTCGTCCACAGTGGCGAATCCGCCGCCGGCTGCCTGCCCCTGCTGATAATTTCCGGTCGTGCCGTAAAAAGCCGTTGTGCCGCCGTTATCCTGCCCCCTGAGCGGCGCGTTCGGGAAAACCTCAGCCGGTATCAGCGTGGCGTTGCTGCCGGGATAGATATCACCGTGCCCGTTCATGATGTCGTCCTCGTACACGACCGCGTAGTAGTAGGCTATGCCGGAGTTCACGCGATCCATGTACGGCGATTTTACGTGCAAAGCCGCGACCGTCGCGGAAAGCAGGTCCGAAAAACCGCGTATAGGCTGGATATTTCTGTAAAGCACGGCGCTCTTGGAAGGATCGGACGAGTTAAACGTGATTTCGATTCCGTCACTGTATGCAGCCGCCTTTATGCCGGTAACGGTGGACGGCGCTCCGCCCTGCACGCTTCGGTAGCCTTCGTACAAATTTCCGGAAGCCGTTGTCTGCTGGCCCGTTCCCATATTCCCGTAAAGCTGCTGGGAAGGCTCCGGCGTCACCTGCGTCCCCGAAAACCCGTAAAAAACTGGAGCGTAGGCCTCGTTCCCGGACGAGGTAACCGGGTTGTTCCGTGTCACCCTGCCGACGGTAACGTCTATCGTATTGTTGAACGGGATCAACAGGTCGTACTTCTTGTTCTGTTCGTCGCTTGCCACGACAAAGTAGTACCACACACCCTCAAACGGAACCATGTCAGTGTAACGCGCCGTTCCGTAAGGTACCTCAATACTTTGATTCATCAATACGTTGTAATTATTTTTGAACGGCGCGGACGAACGGTAGACATAGACCGGCCCCGTCACGCTGGCGGAATCCGTCCATGAAAGACGCACCTCGCTGCCGTTTACATCGGCCCTTAACCATGAAACAAACGGCGCGAATACCGCCCCGCCAGCCTGCGCAAAAACCGTGTTCCGTGAGAAAACTACAGCTACCAATAAAAGGCAAACGCGCTTCATGCTTAAACATTACTTTCTATAAAACAAAAAGTCTAGGCGGAAGTACAAAAAAGTAGTTTATAGAGACGGAAACAATGTTACAGGCCGCACAAAAAAGTGCGGCCAAAAGCGGATGCTTTTGGCCGCGCATTAACTTTTTTACATACCTTAAATGACTATCCGAAGTGGCGCTTCAGAAGACCGGCAAAGCCGGAACCGTGGCGGGCCTCGTCCCGCGCCATCTCGTGAACCGTGTCGTGTATGGCGTCGTAACCTTTGTCTTTGGCGCGTTTCGCAAGGTCGGTCTTGCCGGCACAGGCTCCGGTTTCCGCCGCTACCCGCATCTCAAGGTTCTTCTTCGTGCTGGGAGTGAGAACTTCACCCAGCAGTTCGGCAAACTTCGCGGCGTGCTCGGCTTCCTCAAACGCGTAACGCTTGAACGCTTCGGCAATTTCAGAATAACCCTCGCGGTCCGCAGCCCGGCTCATCGCAAGGTACATCCCTACCTCGCAACACTCGCCGTTGAAATTGGCCACAAGCTCTTTCTTGATGTCGTCCTCAACATCCTTTGCTACGCCTATAATATGCTCCGCAGCATACTTACCGCCGCCGCCCGTCTCTTCCTTGAATTTTGCCGCAGGCGCCTTGCACGTCGGACAGGATTCCGGCGGCCTGTCACCCGTGTGAACATAACCGCAGACCAAACAAACCCATTTCTTCATAATAACCTCCAGAACAATATTTAAATCCGGCTAACAGCCGTATTTCACAATAATAAAACTTTAATGCCCTTCTTTACAACAATTTTTACATAAACCCCTGAACAGTATGTCGTGCGATTCGATGCGGCATCCGCTGCTCCGCTCCGCCTCCGGATCGATGTCCTTTTTGTACTCCAACGGCACGTCAAACACCTTTCCGCAGTTCCTGCAAAGCAGGTGGTAATGCGTGTCCGCCCGCACGTCGTAACGCATCGCGTCCTGCCCAGCCGGTACTTCCGCTATCATGCCTTCCTGCGCCAAAACCTGGAGGTTCCGGTAGATTGTTCCCAGGCTGATCCGGTCTTCCGTCCCCGTCCCGGTAATACTCGTTATGCGCGAGTATACCTCCTGCGCCGTAGGATGCTCCAAAGAATGAACGGCATTCAAAACCATCTCTCGCTGCTTCGTCATGCGCCGTATATAATTCATTTTATCCATTATTGATAACAGTTCTCATTAAGAATATAAGCGTTTATATTTTTCCTGTCAAGGGTCCCCAAAGCCCGCATATTGAAAAGGAAGGACAAACTGTAAATAATTATGTATGCAAACAATTTTTGAATGCCACAAGCTTTGTTACGCCTACGATGAAAAAATCGTGCTGAGCGCTCTGGATTTTTCAGTTGTTGAGACAGATTACCTCTGTATCGCGGGTGAAAACGGCGCGGGCAAGAGTACGCTGATAAAGGGTATGCTGGGGCTTCTGAAACCGGCGTCCGGCAGCTTCGAGGCGGCAAGGGAACTGCGCGGCGGGACAGGCTATATGCCGCAACAGGCCGCGGCGCAAAAGAATTTTCCGGCGGGCGTTGAAGAGGTGGTGCTTTCGGGATTTGCCGGCAGAAAGAAATTTTTACCGTTCTATACGGCCTCCGATAAGGTAACGGCCCGGCTTAACATGGAAAAACTCGGTATAGCCGACCTGGCGTCCCGTTGTTTCGGGGAACTGTCCGGCGGACAGCAGCGCCGAGTGCTTCTGGCGAGGGCGCTCTGCGCTACAAAAAAACTGCTTATGCTGGACGAACCCGCCGCCGGCCTCGATCCTCTCGCCGCCCAGGAACTGTACGCCCTCCTTGAAAAAATAAACCGCGACATGAGGATCACAGTTATCATGGTTTCGCACGATATTTTATCCGCCGTAAAGTACGCCAATAAAATTTTACATCTGTGGAAGAAGCAGTTGTTTTTTGGAAATACGTACGATTATATAAACAGTGATATCGGGAAAATGTTTTTGGCAAACAGGGGTGATAAAAAATGATAGAAGTATTGATGGAAATGTTTTCGTATACTTTCCTTGTTCGAGCGTTTGTTGTGGGGCTCCTTGTCTCGTTATGCGCGTCTCTTTTGGGGGTAAGCCTCGTGCTTAAACGTTATTCGATGATAGGCGACGGTCTTTCGCACGTAGGCTTCGGCAGTCTGGCCGTCGCTACGGCGTTCAACCTTGCGCCGCTTGCCGTCTCGATACCGGTAGTCGTCGCGGCGGCTTTCCTGCTGCTGCGCCTCAGCGAGAACAGCAAAATAAAAGGCGACGCCGCAATCGCGATGATTTCGACGGGCGCGCTTGCCGTGGGTGTCGTCGTAATTTCACAGACGACCGGCATTAATACAGATGTCTGCAACTATCTTTTTGGCAGCATTCTCGCGATGACAAAAAACGACGTGTACCTTTCGATAAGCCTGTCGGTGTTGGTGCTGCTGCTGTTCTTTTTTTTCTACAACATCATATTTTCAATCACGTTTGACGAAACCTTTGTCCGCTCCTGCGGCGTAAACACCGGCCTTAACAACATGATCATCGCGCTTTTGACGGCCGTAACCATTGTGTTGGGGATGCGGATGATGGGCGCTCTTTTAATATCAAGCCTGATCATTTTTCCGGCGCTTACTTCGATGCGTCTGTGCAAAAAATTTAAAACGGTAACGGTGTGCAGCGCCGCTGTTTCCGTGATCTGCTATTTTCTGGGCCTGGTCATTTCGTACCTGCGGGCCGTACCTACGGGCGCAAGCGTTGTTATCCTTAACATCTTTACTTTTATACTTTTTTCCTGTATAAATTTTTTACTTGTAAAAATGAAGCGCGGTTTCCGTACGGCTGAAACCGCTAATCTGGAGACACCGTGATGATGAAAAAACATATTCCGTTGTTGTTTGGTGTTTTGTTAATGATTAACATTCCGGCTTGTAAACACAAGACGGCCCGGGCGGAAGACGCGGAAACCAAAAAACCGGAGGCGGCGAACAAAACGACTCTTGAAATAAAGGAAAAGCTGTTCATTGCCCAGACCAACGATATTTACCTGAATCCGGACGAATATGTGGGCCGCAGGATAAAGCTGGAAGGCTTGTTCAAGTCGGACAAGTATGTAGGGAGTAATCAGACTTACCGTTTTGTTTTACGCTACGGGCCGGGTTGCTGCGGTTACGACGGCACCGCCGGTTTTGAAGTAAACTGGCCGCCGGATCAAGACACCGCGTATCCGGCGGAAGACGATTGGGTGGAGGCGGTCGGCGTACTGGACTCTTACGAGGAAGACGGCTACCCGTACCTATACCTGTCGCTGGAATCGCTAACGGTCAAGGACGAACGGGGCGCCGAGACCGTGCTGCACTGAATCGCGTTACAGACGCCTTTTAACACCGTCTGTCTGTGTAATCGGGAGTATTTCGCGGGCGCAGCGTTAGTATGGGCCAATGTGCTAAAATTGTTGTGTCAAACACACCCGCTCAAAAAACGGACCTTTATTCGCAGCGGTGTCTGTCCCCGCAGGCCGGGGTGTCGTCCGCCGCCGCCTCTCCCGCTTTCCCTCCGTCTCCCCTTCCATGATCCGCGACCAGTACCGGTCACCCCACAGGCGCCCCGTCCGTCCATTGTCCCGGTTGTACCCCAGGGCAAAGGTCTGCTTCAGCCGTTTGATTATCCCAGGCAGCTCAAACCCGTCTGCGGGCTTGATGTAAAAGGCTGGCCGGTCACCGGCGAGACGCAGCCCCCGGACCGCGAAGATAAAGCGGTGCGCGGGGCTTTTGTATGCGGGCATGGCTTGACAGGGAGGTGGGGATTGGGTTCACTTGAAAGCAGAAAAATGAGCATACGAAAGAAAAAATTGGCGGCGATTCTGGCGCTGGAGGACGGAAGCGAGTTTGCGGGCCGGTCGTTAGGCCGCGCGCGCGGCGTGGCGGGTGAGGTTGTGTTCACCACCGGCATGACGGGCTACCCGCAGTCCCTCACCGATCCGAGTTTTCGCGGGCAGATACTGGTGACGACATACCCGCTGGCGGGAAACTACGGCGTACCGCTCGCGCCCAAAACGATGGAGCCATACCTTGACGAGTACGGGATACCGGTGCATTTCGAATCGGATCGGATACAGGCCGCCGGGTTTGTCATGTCCGAAAGCTGCGATGAGCCCAGTCACTTTTCCTCCGGGGCGACACTGTCCGATTGGCTTGACGCGGGCGGTGTGCCGGCAATCTGCGGGGTCGACACGCGGGCTCTGACCAAGCGCCTGCGGGAACGGGGGGTGATGCGGGGCAGGATAATCGTGGACGGGCAGGAGGACGTGAGCCTTGATTCGGGCGACATCTGCAACCCGGTGGCGGAGGTTTCGTGCGACGCGGTGAAAGCCTACACGCCCGCCGGCGCGGCGCTCAGGGTGGCTCTGGTCGACTGCGGCGCGAAGGCGAACATCCTGCGCTGCCTCCTGTCGCGTGGCGTGGAGGTGATCCGTGTGCCGTGGAATCACGACCTTCGCGAGCTTTCTTACGACGGGCTTTTCCTGTCGAACGGACCGGGCGACCCGAAAGCCTGCGGCAAGACGATCGCGAGCCTGCGGCGGGCATTTTCTGTCGGCAAGCCGGTTTTTGGCATCTGTCTTGGGAACCAACTGATGGCTCTCGCGGCGGGCGGCGACACGTACAAGCTGCCCTACGGCCACCGTGCGCAGAACCAGCCCTGCGCCGATCTGGGGACGAGTCGCTGCTACATCACGAGCCAGAACCACGGTTATGCCGTGCGCGGCGAAAGCCTGCCGCTAGGCTGGGAACCATGGTTCGTAAACGTGAACGACGGGACGGTGGAGGGGATACGCTCTACGAACGGCCTTTTTTCCGCCGTTCAGTTTCACCCGGAAGGCTGCCCCGGCCCCCGCGACACCGAATTCCTTATCGACCGCTTTTTGGCCGACATCCGCTCACAAAGCGCCAGGTAGTCCGCCGCCCCTATCACCCTGAACGCTATGCGTAAAACCCGCCGGCGGGTGGAGGAGGAAAGCCGCTGCCGGCCTAAAGTAATGGGGGGATAACGCCGATAGTGAAACCGGGGAACCGTACATGAAATTCAAAACTTGCCGGTATTTTGTTCTTTTTCTGATATGGGGCGGGGGCTTTCCGTGTCCGCCGGGCGCGTCTTTGTACGCGCAGGTTTGGCAGCCGCCCCGGGACGAGGGCAACGCCGCCGCCTATGAGCAGATCGGCACGGGTATAGAACTTTACGGGGACGGGCGCTGGGGGGAGGCGATCATACAACTGCGCAGGGTGCAGCAGGAAAACATAGGGCCGCAGGCCCGCGCTGAGGCCCAGTTTTGGATAGCGATGTCCGCTTTTGCGGCGGGCGATTACAGGGAGGCGCTTCAAAACTTTGACGAGATACCGCGCATCGATCCCGGCAATATCCGCTGTGCGGAGCTTCCTTACCACAAGGGCCGCGCCAACTACTACCTGAAGCAGTACGACGAGGCGCTAAGGCTGCTCGGCTCCTATATTGACAGCCTGCGCGTTGACGGGCGCTATGTAAACGGCGTGCGCGTAAGCGGCTGGAACGACAGCGGCCTTTACAGTAACCCGGACGGCGATTATAACAGAAAGTCCGCCGCGATTTACTGGATGGGCGAATGTTTTTATGCGCGGGGCGATCTGTTTCGCGCTGAAGAACTGTACAATATCGTCGTCAAGGAGTATCCCAAGAGCCATAAGTTTGAAGCGGCCACAAACCGTCTGGCCTTGATCAAACAAAAAAAGATTGAAAGCGAACTGTTGGACATACTGAAGTCCGTTCCCTCCGACTCTCGCAGTCCGTCGGGCGGAGCGGGACAGCAGCAGACTACCGAAGACGCGATACTTGCGTACAAGAAGAGGATCGCGCCGTACCTGATAAACGGAGCCTACAACGAACAGCAAAACGCGGGCGCGGTCCAGCCGGGTCCCGGAAGCCAGGGTGCGGCGCCCGGCCTCTCCCCGACGGCGCAGACCGGAACGCCGTCCGCCGGCACGGAGCGTGCGGACGGCAGGAATACCGAGGCGATTATGCGTCTTTTGACTGTTAAAACTACGGCGCTGGAGATAATGGACAGGCTTGTATCCGCCCTGAACACTTACGAAACGGTAGAAGACGAGAGGTGGTAGCTGATGAAAAAAATTTACGCCGTTTTGATATTGATGGTTTTTGTCAATGTGTTTTCCGCTTTGTACGCCGAGGAATATACGGACGGAAGGATAAAGCTTGTTATCGATGAAAGGCTGGGAACTTTTTCGCTGTACTACATGACGGATGTCGAGCGCAGGCTGTACGAGCCTTTGTTTTGGGAAAAGGACAAGCGGACGAGCTTCCTTTCCGCTTACATCAACGGCAAGGAATACAAGATGGGCGGCAATTCCGAATTCAAAATGGTCGTCCGGGGCGAAAAGACCAGGCCCGCTTTGGTATTCGAGTCCCGATTCATGTCGATCACGGAGGAGTTTTCTTTTATAAGGACGGCCAGTTCCGGCGTGAGCAACGGGGTGCGGATCGATATACGTGTTGAAAGCTGGAGCCCGGAGACGATGAACGTGGGTGTACGCCTTTTGATAGATACGTTTCTGGGGGAAAAGTTTATTCCGCCGTTCAGAACGGACCTCCGGACGATAGGCTCCGAGACCATTGTTGATAAAACATCGCCCGACCAGTACTGGATTTCCCGTAACGACAGTTACGGGATGATGGGAAGTATTTTTGTCGAGGGGACGGAGGCGCAGGATTTTATCCAGTTCGCAAGCTGGAGACGGATGAACGCGACAAAGTTCAAAATCGAATATGTTCAGGGGCGCAGTTTTAATTCGACGCCTTTTTCCGTTAAGGATTCCGCCGTTTGCTATTTTCTTGACGTAAAACCGATGCAGCGGTGGGGGCAGAGGATGATGACAGTACTGCTTGCCGCAGAAGACGATTACGGGTTTGACGGCGACAAAACGCAGGATCGGGAGAATATAAGAGAGTACCCGCAGCCAATCATTGTCGCGGACGGGCGGGGCGCACCCTACGGCGTCGGCACGAACCAGACGCAGTCCGCAAGTGCCGCGACCGTTAACACCGCGCCCCCCGGCGTAGTGCCGATCGAAACCGTCCAGTCCGTCCAGCCGGCACAGACGACGGGGACGGCAAAGAAGCACAACCCGTTTTTACCGTTGGGTGCGATGCGTGTCGATGTTATGACGCTGCGCGAATTGATATACAAGGTTGACGAGCATATCTATTCGGGCATCATGCCGTCCGAGGAAGAGTTAAAGGGGATGGAAGCGGCCGTCGCCAAGCTGAAAGCCCGTTACGGCTCCGTGTTCAGTACGTTTTAAGCGATGCGCGGTCCGCTTGTTTTAGTTTCGGCAGGCTGCGGCTTGTGGACGCCCGCCTTTCAATCCACGTTGACGAAGGCGGCCGGCCTTGCGCGGCGCGGAAAGTACGAGGCCGCTTCCCAGCTGCTGGAAAGCGAAGTTTATAATTACCGCGACTCGTTCATGTTTTTTTATCTTCTGGGACTTTGTTGCCTGTATTCCGGCAACTACGGCGTTGCCCACGACTACCTGACACGCGCCCACGAATTGAAACGACGCGAGCCTTCCGCGCTTTTGGCGCTGGCGGCCCTGTACGTTAAACGCGCCGATTCACGGCGGGCTATAAGCCTCTATCTTGAAGTGCAGGATATTGACGGCAAGAACCGTACGGCAAAACGTGCGTTGAACATTCTGAAAAAGTATGCGGGTTCCGACGATTTGCAGGCATGGATAGAGAAAGGTAAGCTGCGGAGCCTCTATCCGCGATTTCCGCGCGCAAAAGTAAAACCGTCAAAAGTGATACGGAATATAGTGTTTTGCGCCGCCTTTCTTACGCTTGCGGCCGTTGCTTTTAGTAAAAGGCACGAGTTTGCGGCGCTGTACGCGAAGCCCTCACGGGCGGGTTTCGCCGAAACCACTTTGACGGCGGCCGAGAGACAGGATCCCGCCATGCTTGGCGGCGTCTACAGTTTTATCCTTACGGAAAAACAGATTTTGTCAGCCTATGAAAATGCCCGGAGGTATTTCAACGAACACCGTGACAACGCGGCAATGGTGGAAATCAACAGGATCACCGGCTCAAACGCGAACGAAGGCATAAAAAACAAGGCACGTTTGATGGAAAACTATATCGAAGCGCCCGGTTTTGAAACGCTCAGGCGCAAACCCAGCGACAACATCAAATACGCGGACGCGGTAAAAGCCCCCCTGTTATACCGCAACTGCTATGTACTGTGGCGCGGGGCGGCGGCAAATATCATCGTCGGGCAGGCCGAAACGACGTTTGATTTCCTGATAGGTTACGACAAACGTACCGACGTAGAAGGCATTGTAAGGGTAAGGCTTCCCTTTGCCGCAAACATCGACACCGGGCGGCCTTTGGAAGTTCTGGGCAAAATCGTCCCGCTTTACACGCCGGAAGTTATAGGTCTGGAAGGAATTACGGTACACCAGCCGGTCAATTAATGAACCTCCCGCCACAAAACAGCGTCAAGCGTCCGCGTGTGTATTTTGCCGCCGGCACAATACACAACGGCAAACCGCTATGCGGTTTGTGCCGAAAAGCGGGCTTTACACCGCTTTTTCATATAAATCCAAGGCAACTGGACAAGCAATGCTTGTCTCCCAAGCAATGCTTGTCTCCCAAGCAATGCTTGTCTCCCAAGCAATGCTTGTCTCCCAAGCAATGCTTGTCTCCCAAGCAATGCTTGTCTCCCAAGTAATGCTTGTCTCCCAAAAACTGAAGTTTTGGGAAAGCCCCATTAGTGTCTGTTTCTAAAGTGGCTTCTATACACGGCGGCGAACCCTAGCGTTATAACCGGTAATGCTCCAGTGAGCGCCTCCGTGCGGCAAGCCGCACGGAGGCGCATTCGCAGACGAGTCTTCAGCCGCAAAATCTACGGCATCAGAAGATCCAATTTCCGGTGCCGAGCAGGATGTAGGCAACGATAGCCACCACGACCCCGTAGAGCATGAAGGGCCAGAAGGTCTTTTTGATAATATCCCCCTCCCGGTTTAAAAGGCCCGTCACGGTACAGACCGCCACGATATTGTGGACGCAGATCATGTTTCCCATAGCCCCGCCGGCCGCCTGGGCCGCCAGGATGATCACCCGGGGAAGGTGCAGCTTTTCGGCGATGTCCCACTGGAACAGGCCGAAGAGCATATCCGACACGGTGTTGGACCCGGTGATAAAGGCCCCCAGGCCCCCCACATAGGAGGCAAAGATCGGCCATACGGAACCCACGAGCCCGGCCATCGCTTCGGCCATGGCCCGGGGCATGGAGAAGAGGTCCCCGGAGACACCGGCGGCGGCCAACTGTTCGGCCAGGGCCGCGTTTAAGCTGTAGATCCCGGTCCCGGATCCCTGGAATATCTTTACCAGGGCAATCGAAGCGCACAGGGAGATGGTGGCGGCCTTCATCTTGACGATTGTTTCCAGCCACACTTTGGAGACCTTTTCCCTGGGGATCTTATGCATCCAAATGCTAAGCAGCGCGATAAGGATGAAGGGCACGGTTCCCGGCAGGTAGAGCAGCTTAATGCTGTTTTCGTTGACCCCGGTGTAGCCCAGGATATTGGTAAAGTTGAGAACCAGGTACTTGTTCATCCATGCCTTCAGGGGCAGCACATCTATCCGGGTGATGACCAGGATGAGGCCGATGAGCACATAGGGCATCCAGGCCCGGAGCTGGCTCATCTGGGGCTTCAGTTCCCCCTTTTCGTTATAGGCGATTTCTCCGGTCCAGCTCTTCTCCCACTTTGAGACCTCCCCGAAGGTCCAGACATCCTTGGGGACACAGAAACCCCGCTTGGCCCCGAAGGCGACGATCCCAAGACCCACGAGTCCCCCCACCAGGGAGGGAACTTCCGGTCCGACTATCCACGCCAGGAGCAAATAGGGGACAATAAAAGAGACCGCCGCAAAGACACAGAATTTCCAGGCGGCAAAGCCGTCTTTCCATGAGCGGGTAGGTCCGAAGAAGCGGGTGATAAAGCCCAGCATGAAAATGGGGATGATCACCGCCATGGGGGTGTGCATGAGGGTGACGGTTTCACCGATGACCTTTAAGAATTGTCCCTGGGATTCGATGAGCCCCGCCTCTACCGAAGCGGCGATGACCGATTGCAGGGAGGTGCCGAAGCCGCTGATAATGGGGGTACCCACCGCGCCGAAGGTGACGGGGAAGGAGTTGAAGGCAAGACAGAGTACCGCCGCGGCCACGGGCGGGAAGCCCAGGGAGAGCAGCAGGGGCGCGGCCAGGGCCGCGGGAGTCCCAAAACCCGCCGCCCCTTCGATGAAGGCGCTGAACATATAGCCGATGATGATGGCCTGTACCCGCATATCCTTACTGATGGACCGCATCCCGTACTGAATGGTTTCCATCCCCCCGGACGCCTGCAGGGTATGAAGAATGAGGAGGGCGCCGAATACGATGATCAGGACGCTCACGGCGCTGCTGATCCCTTGTAGACTGAGGGCGATGACATAGGGTACGGGGAGCCCCCACACCAGGATCGCCAGCACGACACAGGTAAGCCACGCGATGGGCATGGCTTTCATGGCTCCCATCCGCAGTCCCACCATCAATACTAAGGCCACTAAAATCGGAACTAACGCAACAAGAGCAAGAATCGTTATAGACATATCTTTCCTCCTAAATATTAGGCTTGAGCCTTTTTAACCATTACCGCGATCCCATCGGGGATTGCGGTGATCGACGACTGGGGATTTTTGAGCAGTTCCTCCGCCTTTTTCACCGCCTCTTCCAGGGAATGGGC
>JAISLM010000123.1 GCA_031290855.1 Spirochaetaceae bacterium | reverse complement strand
TCGCTCAAACTCATTTCCGGGCAAAGACTTAGGCCGTTAGCGGGTCAGACCCCGGCCGCCCGGTAAGCTCCGTGTCAGCCGCCGCTCGCTGCGCACGCCTTGTCGCTCTAACTCATTACCGGGCAATGACTTAGGCCGTTAGAGGGTCAGACCCCGGCCGCCCGGTAAGCCCCGTGTCGGTCGCCCTCCACCGCCGCCGCCCATCGCTCGCGCCTTGTCGCTCTAACTCATTACCGGGTAACGACTTAGGCCGGTAGAGGGTCAGACCCCGGCCGCCGCAGGTGACGGTTAAGTATGTAAATAATGAGCCTCCGCGCGGCAATCGCTAACCTAATGTTCGGCGCGGTATCTTGTAAGCTATGTATAATCGAAGAGCTTCGTTCTGTAGGGAAATTTATCATCTGTGGTGGTTTGCATAGCAAACTTGTTTGCCCGCAAACCCGTCTACTACCATTTTTTTTTAGACGCTGCTTATTCTAACCGCCACAAAACAGCGTCAAGCTGTTTTGCCTGACGTTTTACTTCCTGCCTAACCCGATAAGGAAGGGATAAGGCGGGGGAGCAGACCCCACTGCGAATAAAGTTTGATTTGAGGTAAAGCCATTGCTCACTACTCATTGCACTCGGCAGCCGCTTGCCCTTTTCATGCTGAAGGCGATGGAGGAGGCGGCTGGCCGCCTAGATGCGGGTGCCGGAGTTTCTTTTGTGAAGTTTGCGTACCAGGCAGGACAAGGAAAAGTTGATTGCAAAGTAGACCAGCGCGACAAAAATAAAAATAGTGAAGATATGGGCGCTCGTGATGTGGACCTTTTGCGGAAGCGTACTCATCAGGACTTTGGCGTTGAAGAAGAATTCGGCTATCGCAAACTGGGCAAGGAACGAGGTGTCCTTTATCGTAGTGATTATCTGGCTCATCAACGAGGGGACTACGCGGCGGAAGCATTGCGGCATGATGATGTACATCAGGGTTCGTATGAAGTTAAAGCCCTGGGAACGGGCCGCTTCGAACTGGCCTTTTGCTATAGAATTGAGGCCGCCGCGCATTATTTCCGCGATTACCGAGGACGTGTACAGCATCAGGGCCAACGCGCCCCGGCTCATCGACGTGCCGAAATGCAGCATGAAGATGCAGATCAGTATCCACAGCAACAGCGGCGTGTTACGGAATATCTCGATGTAAGCGGCGGCAACCGCACGGGCGGCGCGGTTGCCGTAGTTCCGGCAGATAGCGAGCACCGAGCCGAACACGACGCTGAGCGCGACGGTAACAAGCGAGATCAGCAGCGTGTTGCGGAGGCCCGCCGCCAAAAAGCGGACGTTGTCCGCGCTAAAAATATCCAAAAGTATCTGCGTGCTCATTCTCCGGCCCCCTCCTCGGCGGCTTCTTCCGGGACCGTCATGTGTTCCCTGTTCTTAAGCCGTTCCTCGAAACGCCGTGCCCAGCGGGCGAGCGGGAAGCAGAGTATGAAGTACAGAACGCCGGTTACCACGTATGCGGGGCCGTAGCTAAGGCTGCCGTTTGAGGCCCACGAATCGGCGCGGTACATCAGGTCGCCGCCCGCGATCAGGGCCAGGACGGAAGTGTTTTTTATCAGGTTTACCGCCTGGTTGACAAGCGGAGGGAGGATCACTTTCGTTGCCTGCGGCAGGATGATGTAACCCATCGACTGTGTGTACGAGAAGCCCTGCGAAGCGGCGGCGTCCTTCTGCCCTCTGGGGATAGAAAGTATGCCGGCCCGCACGACTTCCGCGACATAGGCCCCGTGGTACAGGCCGATGCCGATGATCCCTATGCTGATCACGCTCATCCTGATTCCGGCGTAGGGGAGTGCGTTGTAAAAGAAGAATACCTGTATGACAAGCGGCGTGTTCTGAAAGAATTCGACATAGAGTCTCGCCGCCGCTTTTAGCAGGCCGCCGCCGGACATCGAAAACATCCCGAAGATGATTCCGGTGACCAGCGCCATCGAAAGGGCGGCCAGGGATACGAGCAGAGTCATCCCGAAGCCCTGAATGAAAACATCAGCGTCGGAAAATAATCGTAGCCATCGCGCAAACGCAAAGGGGCCGCCCATGCCGTCTCCTGTCAGCGTTTTCCGCCGCCGCCGTTATGTGACGGCGGCGGGGAAAAAGCCAAGCTTTTTACAGATGGAACTGTTCGATCAGGGCCGGTATCGTGCCGTCGCCCAGCCATTTTTGAATGAGGCCGTCAACATATTCCGCCAGCGCCTTGTTTGAAAGTTTTGTCGTCACGCCGTAGGGCTGCGGTGAAAACTCATCCGGGAGTATCACGGAATCGCCGTCAAGGTAGCCGTTAAGTATCGACTTGTCAACGGAGAACACGTCCACACGCCCCGAATCGAGGGCCGCTTTTATCTCCGGATATGTCGAGAATTCGGCAAATTTGAGCGTTACGCCTATCGCTTTCGCGGCGGTGTCTATCGCCTCCTTGCTGGTTGCGGACTGCGCGACGCCTATCGTCTTGCCGTCAAGATCGGCAAGGCTGTTTATGCCGGACGATTTTTTTACAAGCATCCCGACAGCGTCCGTGTAGTACGGCGTTGAGAAATTGTACGTAAGCTTGCGTTCATCCGTTATCGTGAATGTCGCTATGATCATGTCAAGCTCTCCGTTATCCAGCAGCGGGCCGCGTGTTTTGGCCGTCACCGGCTCAAACTTGATCTTGCCCGAATCCCCCAGAATCTCACCGGCAAGCCGCTTGGCAATTTCGATTTCCAGTCCCTCGTACCGATTCGCCGACGTGTTAAAAAGACCGAAGCCCGGCACATCCGCCTTGACGCCAACTTTCAAAACGTCCGCCTTCTTGATTGCGGACGTACCCGACGCATCTTCCTGTTTCTTGCAAGCGCCTGCCGCCGCAATCAGCAGTGCGGCGCTTACAAACAAAACAACCATCTTGAATTTCATAGATGTCTCCTTGAAATTTCTAGCTTTACAAGATTTTGTCCGCGTGACACGCGGGTTTAACGTAAAATCTTGCTTAAAAAAGTTATCGTTCTTTCATTTTTCGGGCGTTCAAAAAATTCTTCCGGCGGGCCTTCCTCTATGATCACTCCGTTGTCAAGAAAGATCACGCGGTCAGCGACCTGCCGCGCAAAGCCCATCTCGTGCGTCACGACCACCATCGTTATCGAATCCTGCTGTGACAGGCGAATCATGACGTCAAGGACTTCCTGCACCATCTCAGGATCGAGCGCCGACGTGGGCTCGTCGAAAAGCAGTATCTTCTGCCGCGTGGCAAGGGCGCGCGCAATCGCGATGCGCTGTTGCTGCCCGCCCGAAAGCGTCGCGGGGTAAACCTTCGCCTTGTCCCGCAGTCCCACCAGGTCGAGGTACTCGTAAGCGATCGCCTCGGCTTCCTTCCTCGTTTTTTTCTGGAGTTTGAGGGGGGCAAGCGTTATGTTTTGCAGAACCGTCATGTGCGGGTACAGGTTGAACTGTTGAAACACCATCGCGCAGTATTTCCGCACGATGTAGGTGCGGTTCCTGTGCGTGAGCTGTTCCCCGTCAATCATCACTATGCCGTCGCTCGGTTCCTCAAGCCCGTTGATGCAGCGGATAAGAGTACTTTTCCCCGACCCGGACGGTCCGATTATCGTCAGTTTTTCGCCTTCCCCAACGGTAAGGTGGATGTCTTTCAGGGCGTGAAGGCTGCCGAAGGTTTTATATAAACCATGAATATTTATCATAATGTTTTACCCTATACGTGCGGACACCGTCGCAGGGATGCCCAATCGCTTGAAAAACCTCCACCCCAAAATTCGCGCCCGGAATACCAAATTTTGCATTATAGTTAAAAAATAACGGAAAAATGATGCCTTTTTCCCATTTAATGACATTACTGTCTTCATAAACACCTCTTTAGTTAATAATTTTACGATAAATTCCGCCGTGCCACTCTAAAAACCTTGCAAAAAGTCGACGGCAGTCTGACAGAGGCAGGCCGCGACCACGCGGAGTACGCCCTCGTCCCACTTGAAATACGGACTATGATGAACGGCCGGTATCCCGTTCCGCGCAATACCGACAAAAAAGAACGACGCGGGAACCTTTTTGGCAAGGCATGCGAAATCCTCGCCGCCCATGCCGGGCGTCGCCTCGCGTACCCTGTCCGGCCCGACTATCTTTTCCGCCGACTTCCTCACAAGGGCCGTCGCCGCCTCATCGTTGACGAGGGGCGGGAAACGCCTTGTCACATCGAAAGTATACGAGGCGCCCGCCGCCGAAGTAAGGCCCTGTAGCACCTTTTCCATCTCGCGGGGGATAAAACCGCGCAAGTCCTCGTTAAACGTCCTTATCGTACCCCTCATATCCACGGTTTCGGGGATAACGTTGTACGTGTTGTCCCCGCCCCGCACCGTACAGACCGAAAGCACCGCAGGATCAATAGGATCCTTGCGGCGGCTCACTATGGTCTGAAACTGAAGAATGACATGGGCGGCCAGCGGTATCGGGTCCACGGCGAGTTGCGGCATCGCGCCGTGCCCGCCCGCGCCCCTGATCGTGATGCGGAATTCGTCCGGCGAGGCCATCACGGGCCCGGCCTTCACCAGAACCGTCCCTTCCTCCACGTCTCCCCACAGATGGCAGCCGAAAGCGGCGTCCACACGGGGGTTCTCCAGTATTCCGGCCTCGATCATCCGTTCCGCGCCGCCCACCGTCTCTTCCGCCGGTTGAAACATCAGCTTCACGTTCCCTGGCAGTCTGTCCCTCAAATCGTTCAGAGCCATACCCGCCATCAGCAGGGCCGCCGTATGCCCGTCATGCCCGCAGGCGTGCATGACGCCCGGCCTCTCCGATCTGTACGGCACTTCGGCGGCCTCGTCCAGAGCCAGCGCGTCCATGTCCGCCCGCAACAGCACGGTTTTGCCCGGCTTCCCGCCCCGCACTATGCCGAGTACGCCGGTTCCGCCGATACCCGTGCGGGTTTCGATGCCGGCTTTTCCCAGCGTATCCGCGACAAGGGCGGATGTTTCCGTCTCTTGCTCAGAAAGCTCCGGATAACGGTGAATGTGACGGCGCAGTTCCACCCCTTTCGGGTAGTACTTTTCGATACAGAGCTTAATCTCGTCAGTGAACACAGCGCCTCCAATATATACCGTTAGAGATCTTTGATACCCAGGAGCTTGCTCCTGGGTTCTTCATTCACGGCCTGCGTATAAAGATACGATATAAATGGAAGTTTATACAAGATAGCCCTCATATTTCATTATTCATTATTCGCAAAGCCTGGTTTAATACCGCGCCGAACCTTAGGTTCGCGCTTGCCCTAAACCTTGCCCGCAAAAATTTTACCTGATGAAAAGCTCCCCGCCGCGCTGCCGGAAGGTCCTTTCCGCTTAGGCTCTTTCCACTTTTTTCTCCGTATGTTAAAGCAAAACGCGGGCAAGCGCCCATATGTTTACATGAGATCTTTTAAGAATACTGAAACAGGGCGTGTGGTACGAAATCCGTACCAGCGTCAACAACCTGGAACCCCAGTTCCGCGGGGGCAGTCGCCGGCGCTGTTTGACCGGGTGTTCCGGGAGACCGCGCACAGGTTTGATTTCGCGGTCCGGGGGCTGAGTCTCGACGGCGACCGGCCGGCCTTTTACATCAAGCCCGCAGACGGGTTTGCGCTGCCCGGGATAATGAAATGGTTGAAGCAGACCTTTGCCCAAAGGTACAAGCGGGACAAGGGACGGACGTGGCGCCTGTGTGTCGACCGGTACCGGTCGCTGATACTGGAAGGGGAGCCGCCTGACGGCGGGGAAACGGAGGAGGAGGAGGCTGGGTCAGACCCCATATCGGGAAACGGGCGGCCGGGGCCGCGCTGTCCCGCTTATACCCCTTCCCGCCGCCCCTGCGCCCGTATAAACGGCATAATCCGTCCGTAGATCCGTAGCAGCCGCCATTTCCTCTCCAAACCGAACCGGCCCAGTGGGATACGTCTGCCCTGAAATCTGAATTGCGGGTCAAGTTTAGCCCGAAGGGCGGGGCGGCTCATTTATAACATAAATCAGACAGGCGAAAAGGGCCAAGGATAATTTTTTCGCAAGGCCATATTCCATCCGTGTGCCTTTCGTCCTGACTTTTTTGTATTCCGCGATTATGCGACTACCGCACATGATCCGCCTTAAGCGGAGCCTTATCTTGTTTTCGGGTTTTCCTTTCGCTTCCGGTGTTCGAGAGGTAAGGTAGCGGGTTTGTCCCGCCAATGCGGCCAGGGAAGCGGTTTACAGGGCACTACGTTACAGAGGTGTCTTTTTGGGGTCCTCGTAGTCCTTGTACAAAAAGCGGCGCGCCTTTCGCTGGGCGTTCTTTTCAAATTCCGTGTAACGCAGGGTAAAGTTGCCTATCTTTTTGTAGGGCGGAAGCATACGGTTGATCTTTTCAATCTCGGTCTTTACCAGATTGCGGGTAAAATCAGCATCTTCGGCAGGCTTTTTATCGGGATAATCTTCCGCAAGCGCCTCGTAATTGGGCACGACCACGGCAAAGATGATTTCGCCGCCGCTTTCCCGCCGTCCCAGCACAAGAATCTCGCCTACGACACGGGAACCTGCAAACATAGCCTCGATCTCCTCGGGATAAATGTTTTTACCGCCGCTCGAAACGATCAGATTCTTCTTCCTGCCGTTTATGAATATGAACCCGTCCTCGTCGATGTAGCCAAGGTCGCCTGTTTTAAGATAAGCGTCCTTTGTAAACATTTCCGCCGTAGCTTCGGGATTATTGTAGTAACCAAGCATCAACGACGGCGATTTGACGATTATTTCACCGTGCTGGCACAGGCCAAGCTCCCGCGTCTCATCGTTCTGGTCAACAATTTTGACATCAGTATACTTGACGGGCAGGCCGACAGACTCGTTCCGCTTGTGCCACGGGGTATTGACGCTGACAAGGGGCCCGTTTTCGCTCATCCCGTAGCCGTGAACGATGTTAAAGCCGAAAGAATCGAAAAAATCGGCCGTCCTGGGGTTTAAGGCTCCGCCGCCGGCGACCATTGTATTGATCGAGGCAAGTCCGGCCTTTTTGCGGATAAAGTGAAAAACCTTTTTGCCGAAGTACGGGTTTCCCTTTTTTGCCTCGGCGAGGGCGATTTTACGCAGCATATCGAGAACGGCGCGCACTACAAGCGGTGTTTTTTTGTATTTGCTGTCGATAGCCGCCATAACCTTGTCGTAGAGCAGTGGCACGGCAATCAGGAAAGTCCCGCCGGCGTCCCGGATGTCGTCAATAACAACCTGGCCAACAAGCCTTGCCACGATAATCGTGGGTATGCCGAGAGTGAAGGGCGCGACAAACGAGCAGGTTGTGGGGTAGGTATGATGCAGGGGCAGCACGTTGATAAAAACGTCTTTAGATCCGGGGCGCAGCATACGTGTCGCCGCGCCGGCGTTGGCTATGATGCCCTTGTGGGTAAGGGTAACCCCTTTCGCAAGGCCCGTGGTTCCCGAAGTGAACACGATAGACACGGGGTCCTGATCCTTAACGCTGTCCACGGGAGGCAAGGCCTGGTCTTCCGCGTCCTTCCCGAAGACGGGAAAATCATCATTCTCCGCTATCTGCACAAGGATGCCGGGCGTAAACCCTTTGGCGGCCAAACCCCCGGCAAAATCCGTCTTACGGCTGGAAAAAAAGAAGGCCCGCGGTTCGGTAAGTTTTAGAATGTTAAAACATTCCTGTTCGCTTGTCAAAAAATCGATGGGCACTACTATGCAGCCGGCAATGGCCGCGCCGATCCAAACCGCTATCCATTCGGGACGGTTTTCCGCCCAGAGCGCCACACGGTCGCCCTTACACAGTCCCTGTTTCAGCAGCCCGCGCGCGACGCGCCTGCTTTCCTCCGCAAGACGATCAAAAGTCCAGACGGCAAAGTTTTTTTCCCTCTCGCCACGATAAAAAATAGCGTTTTTCGGGCCGTGTTCGCGCTCGCACCAAGCAAGGAATGCAATAAAATTCGGAAAATCCAGATCCGGCCAGTCGGCCATATATTCTTTGGGATTCAACATTATATTTTTAATAATATTATATTTATTGAATTTGTCAAATCAGCGCGGACGTCCGGGCAGGGGATTCGCGGATGACGGCTTAGGCAGGCGCTTGCCCGCCGAAGCCGTCACGCCGGCGTAATTATTGTTTGTATCAGCTTGCCTTCGCTTCCGGCTTATCCGCCTCTTCCTTAATATAAAGGATGTCCATTGGACAGTTTTTAACGCAGATTCCGCACGCGATACACTTGCTGGGCGTCTCCCGTTCCTTTGCCTTGACTACAAGGCCGAAGGGACAGGCCTCGATACACTTGCCGCAGTTTACGCAGGTTTTCTTGTCGATGATGAACACGCCCTTCGCGTTTTTGCTAATTGCCTTTGCTTCACAGCTTTTAGCGCATTTTCCGCACTGCACACAGACGGAAACCTTTGCTTGGTTATTCTCACCCGTGATCTGTATGCAGGAAAGGTTTTGGGTCGTCGTGTCTTCGCTCTTGTAGAACGAACTCGCGCAGACGTTCTCGCAAGTCAAACAAGCCATGCATTCGTTTTCACCTTTTTTGACAGCTAGTTTCTTCATAAAAATTCCTCCAAAAACAATGATTTTATTGCGATACGGAACTTAAACCCGCCGCAAGCTTCAATGATATTACTCAAATATACGGATGTCAACTTTTTGCGCCAAAATGCGGCAATTCTTATTTTAAAAAACATGTTAAAGTGGAGGCATGGGAAAGAGAATCATAAAACGGCTGCCTGGCAGTTTGCGGGCAGCGGGGAATAGGATCCCCGATGTGCGGCGTGGCGGGAACGCCTTGAGGCGTCGGATTACGGACGCGCTGATGTGCGCGTTTGCCGTATTTTTCTTTTTGTATCCGTCATTGCTCCGTTTTCAGAGGGCCATGAAAAGCCGGCGATTCAGCAAGGACACCACAAGATGCGCATGGGGAAGTGTTTCTTCGGCCTGTGCCGCCTCGCTTTGGGTATCTTATGGCGGCATCCCTCCGCTTCCAATTTTGCATAGGCCGTCCGTCCGTTATTATGGCGCTGCCTTTAGGTATGTTTTCACGGATGAATAGTCCCGGGGATTCCCGCGAGGCGTCCGGTATTACCCGCCGATGACATGACCGGCGCCCTGTTTCCCGTCCCCCGTCCGCTTTTCCCCCCGCTTTCGGCCCCCCAGGGCAGGTTTCACCGGCCCCAATGACCACTGACAGCCGCTCCCGTCCGGGTCTAACCATGGCCCGCCTTATTTTGTGCGGCTGCGTCCACACTGTTTGATAGCTTTTCAGGCCCAATACCCGCTTCAGGCCTTCCGCACTCGCCCCGTACTTCCTAAAGGGATTAGGCGTGGCAGCAGATACCGCTTGCGAAGAAAATCAGTGCCAGGAGCAATTGCGGATTCATGGAATCCGGCGGGCGTGATACGCCGTACTCCTGTTCGCTGTCCCGACGGCGCCAGGTTCAGACAAATCTCAATGCCGGGGTTCCTTCCCGCTTCTGGAAATTATATTTCTGTGGATATTTGACTATATCATACATATTTTAGTAACATATAAAATGTGTTAAGTGGAACGCCGCTTTTGCAGAAATTGATTCTGCGGGGAAAAATTATGAGAGTACGGGTTTTTTGGCTGATAGTACCGGCAATGGCGCTGGTGAGCCTGTTCGCTTCTTGCGAGAACGCCGACGGCCACATCGAATTTATGCAGGACGAATTATCAAAGCCCGGTTTTGGAGCGGAGGTGCAGGTAACTCCCGCATCCGTAATCCTTGTAAAAGGCGGGCGTCAGAAATTTACCGTGGAGGGCACGGGGAAGGTTAACTGGACGGTTTCGGGCGCGAAAAACGCCGGGACCTCGATAGACGGGACGGGTCTTCTGACGACGAGCCCGGACGAAGGGGCGCAGAGGCTGACCGTCGTGGTGACCGCCGGGGGCAATAAAAGCGGCAGGGCCTACGTTTATCTGGTAGAACCAGGCGAGAAAAACGGCATAACCGTAAGGCCCGGCATAATCGCGTTAGGCCCGGGCGAAACACAAACTTTTGAGGCCGATTATTCCGGAAACGGGGGACTGGACTGGGCCGTACTTGACGCGGCGAGTTCGACGGTAACGCAGAGCGGGGAACTCACCGTGGACGCGGGCGAAACCGCGGAGGAATTCAGCGTAAAGGCGAGCCTCACCGGTAACGGAGGCGTGAACGGCACGGCAAGAATAACGGTGCTCGGTAGCGGGGAAAATCCTTTGCCAATAAACAACGGCATACAGGTCGCTCCGCAGGCGAAAAACGTGGCAAAAGGCCGCACGGCGACATTTAAAGCGCTGGCGTTTAACGAGACGAGCGGTGCTTTTGAGGAGCTAACGGACGGAGTAAGCTGGCATCTGTTCGGCGGCGCCGCAGGATCGCTAATTGACGTGAACAGCGGCGGGCTTGCCGTGTCAGAAAACGAAACGGCGAATCACCTGACGGTAAGGGCCAGGATGACGAACGACAGCGCCTGCTACGGTACCGCCGTAGTTACGGTAATCGGCGACGGCGGCCAAGACGTCGGCGGGGAAGGCGGCGGCGGACAGGAGGGGGGCAATAATTCCACCCCGATAACGTTCATCGGCCTGACGGCAAACGGAGCGGAGTACACGGAGGCAACGACGGAGTTAGGCCTTGAGTTTAGCGCCGGGATAAACGGGCTTTCGGCGGACGACATAACGATAACGCCGGCGGGCGCCGCCGTTAAGGGCTTGGTGAGCGGAAGCGGCGGCATATACAGCCTTGGCCTGAGCGGAGTAAACGAAGAAACGGAAATAGAGGTCGCCGTAGCCAAGGAAGGTTACGCCGTTACCCCGTCCTCGAAAACGGTAACGGTACACGGCGTGGCCGCCCTGTTAACGTTTGACTCTCTTACGGCAAACGGCGCGGCCAACACGGCGACGACGACTGAGCTAACCCTTGGGTTTAGCGCCGCGATCGACGGGCTTTCGGCGGACGACATAACGATAACGCCGGCGGGCGCCGCCGTAAAAGGAACGTTGAGCGGAAAGAACGGTATATATATGCTCGGCGTGGACGGCATAAGCGCCGAAACGGAAATAAGCGTCGCCGTAAGCAAGGCGGGCCATGTCTTCACGCCGTCCTCGAAAACGGTAACGGCGCACTTTTCCTCCTCAAATTTCGCGAATAAAGCGAGAACCTTTGAAAGTTTGACGGCGAACGACGCTCCGACAACGACGGAATTGACACTTGAGTTTAACGGGGCCATCGACGGACTCTCTGCGGACGACATAACGATAACGCCGGAGGACGCCGTCGTAAAGGGAACGCTGAGCGGGAGTAACGGCACTTACAGGCTTGGCATAAGCGCCGTACTGAGCCAGGAACAGGAAACGGAAATAAGCGTCGGCGTAAGCAGGGCGGGCTACACGATTGACCCGTCCTCGAAAACGGTAACGGTATACCGGGCGTTTGCCTCGGTGTCGTTTACCGGCCTGACGGCCAACGGCGCGGCGAACGCGGCGACGACAACGGAACTGACGCTCAGCTTTAGCGCGGAGATCGACGGGCTTTCGGCAGGGAACATATCGATAGCGCCGGCGGGCGCCGTCGTGAAAGGCTCGCTGAGCGGGAGCGGCGGCACGTACAGGCTAAGCCTGAGCGGAGTAAGCGCGGAAAGGGAAATAGAGGTCGCCGTAGCCAAGGCCGGCTACACGATCACGCCGTCTTCGAAGACGGTAACGGTACACAAGACGCCTGTCGCGGTATCGTTTACCGCTTTGACGGCTAACGGATCGGGGAATACGGCGACAACGGAATTAACCTTTCAGTTTAGCGCCGCGATCGACGGCCTTTCGGCGGACGATATAACGATAACGCCCTCGAATGCCGCCGTAAAAGGGACGCTTGGCGGGAGTAACGGCACGTATACGCTCGGAGTGAGCGGCATAATAAGCACGGATGCGGAGACGGAAATAAGCGTCGGCGTAAGCAAGGCGGGCTATACCATTAACCCGTCCTCGAAAACGGTAACGGTGCGCCGCGTACCTGTCGTGGTATCGTTTACCGGCTTGACGGTCAACGGCGCGGCGAACACGGCAACAACGACGGCGCTGACACTCGGTTTTAGCGCCGGGATCAGCGGGCTTTCGGCGGACGACATAACGATAACGCCGGCGGGCGCCCTTACAAAAGGGGCGCTGGGCGGGAGCGGCGGCACGTATACGCTTGCCGTGAGCGGCAT
>JAISLM010000122.1 GCA_031290855.1 Spirochaetaceae bacterium | reverse complement strand
TAAGGCTGTTCCAAAACTTCAGTTTTGGAACAGCAACCTTTAAAAAACGCGGTTTTGCAAGGCTTTAGCCTGAAAAACCGCAAGAGCCTTCAGGCTCAAGCCTGGTCCAAAACCGTGCGCTTTAGCGCACAGTCAATTAGTTTTGGAACAGGCTCATTTAACTGTGGTGGTTTGCATAGCAAACCTTGTTTGCCCGCAACCCGTCTACTACCATTTTTTGTTGGTGTTGCCAATTATAACCGCCCCAAGGGGCGGGGGAGCAAACCCAACTGCGAATAAAACAACTAGCAGGTTGATTGAACTAAACCGACAGGTGTAAAACACCCTTACCCAAGGGAGGGGTACTACGGATGAGAGGGAAAACCTATCGGGTACAGTTGGCGGGGGAAGAAGAAAAGCGGTTAAAGGACATTATAAGTAAGGGCGTACATCCGGTACGACAAATAATCCGCGCCCGGATTTTGCTGCTGTTGAATGGGAAAACAGGCCGGGAAGGGAAGCCGGTTAAGATACCGAAACAAACAGAGGCGGCGAAACAGTGCGGATGCCATACTATTCTGTTATACCGGGTAAGCAAACAATACGCGCGGGAAGGGGTGGAACGGGTACTGAACCGGAAGAAACGGGAAACACCGCCGGTACCGGCCAAAGTAACCGGAGACATCGAGACAAAGATTATCGCGGCAAGCTGCGGCGAGCCGCCCGCGGGGTATAGCCGGTGGACGCTGAGGCTGCCGGAAGAGCGAAGCAAAGTCGTACTTGGTATTGAACTGTCAGACACGACCATAAAGAACGGTTAAAAAACACCCCTGAAACCACATTTGAAGGAATGCCGGCGCGTGGCGCCCAAGGAAAACGCGGCGTTTGTGGCCAAGACGGAGGATGTTCTTGAGGTGTATAACCGTCCGTATGACGCAAGGCGGCCGGTTATCTGTATGGTGTCCAGTCCTTAAAAAGGTTGACGGATTTTACGCGACCCACCACAACCACCCCCCCCCCCCCCCCCATGTGACAACTTTAAACCAGGACGCGACAGAAACACTCATTATTCATAATTAATCACTCAATCCTCATAATTCATTAATGATGAGGCCGCCGAGCCAGACTGTTAAGTGATGGGTTAGGATGGGAGTTATGGAAATCGTGAGCTTGCTGTTCCGTATCGGGGGAAGCCTGGGGCTTTTTCTGTACGGGATGAAGGTGATGGGGGACGGAATCCAGCAGGGGGCGGGCGACAGACTGCAGCGTACGCTGGGGTTTATGACGGGCAGCCGCCTCTCCGCGATAGCTACGGGCCTTTTCGTCACGGCTATCATACAGTCGTCCAGTGCTACTACCGTTATGGTGGTTTCTTTCGTGAATGCCGGTATCCTGACGCTGACGCAGGCTATCGGCGTAATAATGGGCGCGAATATAGGGACTACGGTGACGGCATGGGTTGTCTCGCTCGTCGGGTTTACGCTCGATATTTCCAATCTCGCCCTGCCCGCGATCGGCCTGGGTTTCATCCTGCGGACGCTGAAGTGGAAGCATCAGGGGCTGGGGAACGCGGTGATGGGTTTCGGCCTCCTGTTCCTGGGGATAGACTTCCTGACTATGTCGATGCCGGCCATAAGGCCGGAGAACCTCGAATTTCTGCGGGGTTTGGGGGGCGCGGGTTTCCTCCATACGCTCGCTTTCGCCTGCGTGGGGCTAGTGATTACGGTGATCGTCCACTCGTCCAGCGCTTCTACCGCTATGCTGCTGACGATGGCGTACAAGGGTATCATAGATTTTAACTCCGCCGCCGCGATGATACTCGGCGCGAACATAGGTACTACGATTGATGCGCTGCTCGCGTCCATCGGTACGAAAACTGTTGCCAGGCGGGCGGCGCTGGTGCACGTTCTTTTCAACGTTATAGGCGCGGTGGCCGCGCTTGTGTTCTTCAGCCCGCTCGTGAGTCTCGTAAAGCTGATAAGCCCCGACCCCGGCGGGGCGGGGGCCCTCGTAACTACGCAGATTGCGATGTTTCACACGACGTTTAACGTGCTGAACACGATCCTGTTCTTCCCTTTCGTCAAGCCTTTTGCCGCGCTCGTCAGCTTTCTTATAAAGGACAGGGGCGAGCCCGCCTCGGAGAACGTCTACCGTTTCTCGTACCTGTCGGGCGCGATGCGGGACACGCCGGAACTGAGCATCCTGCGGGCAAAGAACGAAATCAGCGACATGGCGACACTCGTTTTTGTTATGTATCAGAAACTGCGGGCATCGCTTCAAAACCTCAATGCGGACTCGGTCGCCGTTCTTGTCGCAGAGATCCACGAGAAGGAGGAGTATGCCGACCAGATGCGCGAGGTGCTGACCGGTTACCTGATGGAGTGTACCCGTAACCAGTTGAACAGGCGCTCGGAGTACAACGTTGCGCTGTTTTTCAGGATAATCGCCGACCTGGAGGATATGACGGACGACTGTTACAGCGTCAGTCTTTTGCTGGAACGCAGCGTCCGCAAGAACCAGATATTCAAGCGCAAGGAGATGGAGGCCCTTGATCCCTACATGGGGCTGGTCGAGGAATTCCTGGGCTTTGTGAAGGACCATACCGGCGAAAAGCTCGGCAAGGAAGAGGGGCTTTACGCGAAAGAGATCGAGGATAAGATAGATACTTCGCGGAACAGGCTGCGCAAGCTCGGTCGTAAGCGTATAGAGGAGGGTGTTGACGTGAAAACCGAGCTGCTGTTCATCGATCTGGTGCGGCGTATAGAAAAACTGGGCGACTACTGTTACAGCATCACGAACTCGATGCTGAACATGAATTAGATGCCTTACGTTTTCCGCCGCGAGATACTCCCCGGCAGGCCGGCGGTTCTGCTCTGCGCCCTGCTCTGGAGTACGAGCGGTCTTTTTATCAAGCTTATAGACGCCGATCCGTTCTTTATCGCGGGGGCGCGGAGCCTTATCGCGGCCCTTACAATGCTTGCCGCGAGGTGTATTTTCATGCGCTCGCCGTTTGGCGGCATTGTCGCGGCTCTGAGAAGCCCGGCGTTCTGGGTTTCGGGCATCGCGTACTCCGCTACGATGACGAGTTTTGTCGTGGCAAACAAGCTTACCGCCTCGGCAAACGTTATTCTGCTTCAGTACAGCGCCCCGGTTTGGGCGGCCCTCCTCAGCATCGTCCTTTTGAAAGAAAAGCCCCGCGTGGAGAACTGGATCGCGCTGGCGCTCGTGCTTGGCGGGCTTTTCATCATATTTCACGGCTCCTTCTCTTCCGGTTCGCTTGCGGGGGATATGATAGCGCTCGCTTCCGGCGTAATGTTCGCGTTGAATTCGGTCTGTATGCGTATGCAGAAGGATTCGGGACCCGCGTACAGTCTCCTGTTGTCGAACACTATAACGGCGTTTTTTGCCTTTCCCCTCCTTTTTTCAGGCAAACTTGTCCTGAGTCTGCCGGAGTCGGGGGCGATTCTGTTCATGGGTACCGTGCAGATAGGGTTTGCGTCTATACTTTACGCCTACGGCATAAAGCGCGTCAGCGCGTTTGCCGCCCTGATCATCGCTTCGATAGAGCCGGTGCTGAATCCTGTCTGGGTGTTTGTCGTTACAGGCGAAAAGCCGGCTCTGAACGCGATTTCCGGCGGCCTTGTGATCGTGTTCGCGGTCGTGTTCTCGAATATGCTGAAGATTAGGGGGAGGGGGACGGGGCGGGCACAAGAGGCGGGGCCTTCCTAGGCCGCCCTCTCAGTTTAGCCGTCCGCGAAACTCCCGCTCGATCTCGCGGTTGAGGTCACGTTCCCTTATGCCGGCCCGCTTGTCGTACATCTTCTTGCCCTTGCAAACTCCGAGTTCGACTTTTACACGGCCTTTCTTGAAATAGAATGACAGCGGGACTAGGGTGTAGCCTTTCTCCTCGACTTTGCGGTGAAGCCGCTTTATTTCCTGTTTGTGGAGCAGGAGCCGCTTCTTTCGCAGCGGGTCATGGTTAAAAATGGAGGAAAACGGGTTTTCCGAGATGGAAAACGAATTGAGCCAGACCTCGCCGTTTGCGATTTCGGCCCAGGCGTCTGGGAAAGATATACGTCCGTCTCGTACCGACTTTATTTCCGTTCCCAAAAGTTCTATGCCGCATTCGTAAGCTTCATCGACCTCGTAGTCGAAGCGGGCCTTGCGGTTTACGGCGATCACTTTGACGCTCACCGCCGCCCGCCTTCCTGCACGATGACGGGGCGAAACGAGACGAAGGGGGAGCAGGAGGAGGGCGCCAGCCCGGCACGGGTCTCAGGCAGGACGGTTCCGGCGGGATTTATCCACGAGCCGCCCCTGACGCCGCGTTTCGGCGAACCTATCGCGGCGATGCTTTCGGCGTCAGCGCCAAGGAAGTAGATCGGAACAAAGGGGTCGGCGCACCATTCCCAGAGGCCCGCCTCGACCGCTTCCGTCTTGGCGGTATTCTCGGGGCGATCCGGCAGAACCATCTTTTCGACGCGGCCCCCGTCCAGTCCCCTTGCGACTGAAAAGGCGACATATTCCCATTCGATTTCGCTCGGAAGCCTTACCGTCCAGCCCGCCAAGGCCGGCGGCAGTTTCGTGCTGAGCCAGCGGCAGTAAGCTTCCGCCGCAAACCACGAAATGCCACAAACCGCCGGCGCGGGGTAAGCCGCGTCGCCGGGCTTTACCATGTATTGCCCGTTGACAAGGCCCTTTTGGACAAGGCTTACCGTGTTTTCCGCCCGCCATTCGGGGTTTTCGGCGAGGAAGGCCGCCCATTCGCCGTCCGATACCTCGTTAGCGGCTATGTAGAAGCTTTTTACCGGCAGCTCGTACCCGAAATCCGTGGCGAGCCTGAATAGGCCGCCCTCGACCTCGACAAAGCGCAAGCCCCCCGCGCCAAGACTGCCGCCGAATCTCGCCCCGGACGGGCTCCCCCGGCCCTGAGTCCCCGTATCCGGCGGAAACACCGCCTCTATAACGTTCTTCCTGTACCATGCCGATTCCAGAAGCGGCTTCGCGGACTCGCCCAGCAGCTCGGCCAACACAACGGCAAAGGCGGGGTTACCGGCGACAAATTGAAATATATCCGCTACGGAGAAGCAGGCATTGAAAGGAGAGGGGGAGCGGCCCACGTTGTCGGCAAAAAATTTCGCCCGGAGCAAGTCTTTCAGGAAGGCGCGTGTCGAAGTAAACCGGGCCGCCGCGACTAGCAGTCTGTTCGCGGCCTCCGCGTCCGCCGGGGCGCTCCGGTAGACGCCTTCGGACAGGGACAGCGGTATCTGGTACATCTCGACGCTCTCGCCGGTGAACGACCAGGCCGCCGCATCTTCCGCGCCGAGTATCATCGCGTAAAGCGGCTTTTTCTCGCCAAGCACGGCATGAACGGAAAGACGGCGGGGAAATATGGCAGAGGCGACATCCTGTTCCTGGCTAAAAACGTCAAAGCCCGGAAGTACCACGTCGAAGCGGCGCCGGCCTTCCTCCACAAACACCGTGCACGGGCTCGTGTTCAAAAAAACATCGTCCACGCGCACTGCCGCGCCGGAAGGTTCCGTCGTGAATGTGACCATGCTTCCGCGCCTTGTGATCCCGGAAAACACGAGGACAAAAAACAGTATTACGACGAGGACAAGCAGGTACAGGGCCGCAAGATACTTGCCCGGTTTAACGCCAAACAGGGGCTTAAGGCGTACCTGGTCCTCCGCCACGGCGTCTTTTAAATCATTTTTGCCGGAACCATCCGGCGGCATTTTTTGGGGAAGCATTTTTCCCATTGTATTAAAAAGTCCGTCCCGTGCCTACCGGCCCACAATTGGCCAAACGTAAGCGTTCAGGACGATACAGGCGGGCCGTCATTCGGGAACGCCGACATGCGGGATTTTGACGCTTGAATAAAACGGTGTTATCCGCTAATGTTAGCTTATGGACGCAGTTTTGCAAGGTTTTAGCCTGAAAAACCGCAAGAGCCTTCAGGCTCAAGCCTGGTCCAAAACCGTGCGCTTTAGCGCACAGTCAATTAGTTTTGGAACAGGCT
>JAISLM010000121.1 GCA_031290855.1 Spirochaetaceae bacterium | reverse complement strand
TCACAAAATGGGAGGCGTCCGCGAAAAAAGCTCTATAAATCCCTCTTTCACCGGCGGTTTCAGTTCCTGTTCCGCAAACTCCCGCCGCTTCACCCCGTCCGCCTTCGCCGGCAGAAACCGGCCCTTAACGGCCTGAAGCCGTTTTTTTTAAGACCTTCGTCACCCGCGGCAGACTCCGCTTCAGTCCGGACACTTCTTACTATGACCGCCGCCGCCTCCCCCGGCGTCTGCTCCGGCTTCTTGTCCGGCTCCGCCATTATCCCGTCCCGGTAATCTTCCGTCCCGCTCCTTCTACGGTACACCGTATCCGAGAATATCCCTTCAATATTCCCCGCGTCCGCCAATTCCCTGTATTTCTTCACGGTTAGCCGGGACACATTAAGTTTTTCGGCAATGGTCTTTTTGTATATTTCAAACAATACCAGCAACACACAAAACAAGCGCTTTGCCGGAAGTATCCCGATCTTTTTTTCGGCAATAGCCATGAGTTTGCCTGTGCTGTCCATAGTTCCATACCTCCCGGATGGGAATAACTTATCCCTTTTTGCCTTCTTTGCCTACAGACACCGTCATTCCCATAGATAAAGCAATATATAAGGGCAATGTATGCCCCGCCATGGGAACGTAGCTTACAAACCGTGCGAACCGGGAACGCCCGGCAAGTGTACGGCAGGGACAGGAAAGGTTTTTGTGCTTATCACGTTGCCCGGGAAGAGGCCTTCGAGGCGGAACTCGCCTGTCAGGTTGAGGGGCAGGGCTATCTCTATGTTCAGCGGGTTGACGGGGTAGGAGCCCAGCACGAAGTCGATCCGCCCGTCGGCGGCGGTGTATGGCATAGGGGCGTCGTAGATGAAGTATGGCGGCTTTCCGTCCGGGTCGTCCGCGCTCTGATCCCTGAAGGACAGGCCGTACTGTAGCGGGGGAAGGTGCGCCTCTATGCCGATCCTGACGATCCTGTGCTCAAGGAAGCGCTCGCTTTCCATGACGGCAGTGAAATAGCGGTCGCGTTCCGCCGTATCGACGGCTAGCGTCCGCGGGCCGGGCGTTTCCGTGCGGGCCGGAAAGGTGCGCGGGCCGTTTCTGTACAGCATGAACAGGAACAGCGCCGTCGCTAGCAGAAAACACGCGAAAACGGGTATCAGGGCATAATGGGGTTTTGATGCCAGCAAAAAACAGAGTACGAACACGGATACCATGCCAAAAAGCGCAAGCAAAACCAGTGTAGGCTCGGTGACGTATGTTCCGCCGCCGAAAAATCCGATGTAGGCATAGTTGAGGTCGGCCTCGTCCGTCGCCGTTCCGCCGCGTAAAATGTCCGCCGCATACCTGTAAAACAACGCCGCGACCACTTCAGGCGTAAGGGTTTTACCGGCTTCGGGGGACTCGTGTCCCGCGAAGCTAAGACGCGCCGCCGGTACGCCGCTGACGCGGATGATCCGCCTGTCCGCTGCCGCTTCAAGGTCGGCTGCGGCAGGCCCGCCTCCGCCTCTGTCAAAAACAAAGGGGACGCCGATTTCCGCGCACAGCCGCGTCAAGGGTTCCGCCAGCGCTAGCGGGCTTGCGCCCGTGCCCGCGCCCCGCAAAACGGCCAGCGCTACAGGGTCGGCGGCGTCCGTCGCCCCGGAATCGCAGTACACGATCACGGTCTTCCCGCGTCCCCCGGAAAAGGCCAGCAGGTCCTGGAAGCCGGCGTAGGATATGCCGCCGCCGTCCGCCGCGGGCCAGTTGTCTGCGGCAAAGTAAACGAGGGTGTCGAAGGGCGGAGGTTCCGAAAGGAACTTGTCGAGGACGCCGAGCGCGAGCTCTCCGCTCCAGCCGGGTCCGCTTGCCCGGTATTCCGCGCCGTTATACGTCAGGGACGCGAGCGGGACGCCGAGTACCGGTACCGCCAGCACAAAAAGCCCGTCACTTCCGTCGCCGGGGCGGGCCGGGATGTCCACAAGTATCGACGTTCCGAAAGCGCCGTAATCCGCCATCAGCGGCCTTTCGCTGAATTTTATTTTTTTCGCTTCGAGCCGGTTTACCAGCTCATTGAAGTACGCAGTCTCGGCGACGCGCGCCGCCGCCTCCGAGTATCGCGGGTAAGGCGAGGTTTGTCCCGCAGCGAAGGGCCCCGGAATCAAGATCAAAGCGTATGCGGCGCAGGCATACAGGTATTTAACGAGTCGCGCCCGGTGGCGCGGAGGCTTGGCGGGCTTTTCGCCTTCCTTGCCAAACTGCCGTGCAAACATACCGGACGCCTAGGGGTCGAAGCTTGTTTCCGCCGGGATGCGGACCAGGTTGATGTAGTGTCCGGGGTAACGGGCGACAAAACGGTTGAACGAGGTTTCGGCGGCGCTTTCAAAAAGCACTACGTGGAAGACCCCGCTCTCGTCAAAGTAGGGGAAGAAGGCCGCCAGGTGGAAGTATTGCCGCATACGCGGCTTGGGCGCGAGTTCGTTGTTCACAGCGCCGAGGTAGATCGTGCCCGGTTCGTCGATCGCAAGCGTGTACAGAAGCGCCGGGAGGCCGTTTATGTCAAAACCGGCGTCGGGCAGAAAACCCGTGTATGCCTCTTCCCGGGTTTTTCCGGCTTTACGCAGGATAAGCCGCGAGAAGGGGCAGCGGCTCACCTCGATCTCTTCCAGAACGGCGAACGAGGGGGATCTTAGCGTGCCGTATGCGGCGGCGGCGAGGTTTCGTATCCAGTCCAGGCCGAAAAAGGGATCGCGCAGCGCTTCGAACGGCGTCGTAAGCGAGGAGCCGCGTTGCCCGTAGGCTTGTTTCAGCATATTTATTGAAAGACGTTTGCCGCTTACCGGGCGGAGCAGTCCGTCAACAAGCCATTTTGCAAAGCCCGAGCAGTTTAGTCCGGGATTTTCCGTCTGGGGGAGCAGCGTCTTGATAAAAACATAATCCCCGCCCTCGTCAAGAGCGCCGTCGGCGGCAAATGAAAGACCGGGCAAAAGCCGCCTTACCCTTGAAATCAGCGCACGGACGCCGGCATAGTCTTCGGTATACGGTTCGAAGTAACGGAACAGGGCCTTGTTGTCCTCGACCCTCAGCACGTCCTCCAGCGGGGCCGTAAGCAGGCGTTCAAGTGACAACGGCGTGTTGACCGACTGCGCAAGGTAGGCGTTGTAAACGACCACTTCCATAAGGCTTCGTTCCACGTCAAGCGGGAGGAACTGTATGTACGTGTAGGGATCGCTGCGGGGAAACAGCCGTATGCGGAGCAGTCCGCCGTCTTCGACGCTTCGGGTTATTACCCATGAGCCCTGCGCCCAGCCCGGAAACGCGCCGCCGCGCTCGCGTGCCAGTACTATGCTGAATTCGTCCTCCAGCCGCTCGCTTCTTACCTCGATCCGCCCGCCGTCGGGCAATGCCTCCAGCCTGCCGCTTTTTGCCAGTACACGGCGTGGCGTCTCGACAAACCATTCATCAAAAAGGTTTTTGCGGATGCCGGAATCGTCCGTTATTTCGCGAAGCGGCAGGTCTCGGGCAGTGAGGGAAACAGGGCAGGAACAGCAAAGCATAAGGAAGGCCGCTGTTTTTACAGTTCCGTAAGACATTTTATTTAATTATCGGGAATTTTTACGAAAAATTGAAGCAAAATAGAAGCTGCCGGCAAAACGTATGTATGAAAAACGAAAAACACTATGGCCTGTCAGAAGATGACTTGCCGGATATAGACATGGATGAAGCTTTAGGCTTGAACGGTTGGGATGGTGAAAATGACGGCGCCCGGTTGATTGCCCCGCAGTACCTCCCGGAGAATTTACGCCCGCGTAGCCGGCTGCTGCGCGAGGGGCCGGCTGCGCTTTCCGACAGGGAGCTGCTGTCGATACTCCTCAATACCGGCGTCAAGGGCAAGAATGTCAGTCTGCTGGCGGACGAGCTTCGCGAACGGCTCGACGCCAACAAAGACATTCCGTCCGTGGAGGAGCTTTCCGCGATGACCGGAATAGGTGAGTCCAAGGCGAGCAGCATAATCGCTATGCTGGAATTTGGCCGCAGGCGCTGGGGCTGCCGGAACGTCCGCGTAAAGTGCGCCACCGACATTTTTAATCTGATCCGGCATTACGCTGATTCCCGCCAGGAACGATTCATAAGCGTATCGTTGAACGGGGCGCATGAGGTTTTGGCGGTCAGGGTGGTTACGGTCGGTCTTGTAAACAAATCGATCATCCATCCCAGGGAAGTCTTTGCCGATGTTATATCGGACCGCGCCAGCGCGATCTGCATTGCGCACAACCATCCGTCTCGTATGCTGAAGCCGTCCGAACAGGACGATGATGTAACTTTATGTCTGATAAAGGCTGCCCGTCTATTGGGCATAAGTTTCATTGATCACCTGATCTTTACAGAAACGGATTTCTACAGTTACCGCGCCGCGGGGAAAATCGAGTGAGCCCGTCCCCGGCGCTTAGAGCGGCATTTTCGCGGGGCGCATTGTGTTTTTCCGGTCTGACAGAATTATATTTACACTTCCTTGATAATATTGCAGAATACCCGTATGCTGAAGAACAATCCTCTTAATCAAAACGTACCTAAAATGGGCCGGAGGTAAAAGGCAGTTACTATCCGAAATAAGAAAATATCTCCCAAAAAGCGCGGACGCCTGTACATATTACGAGCCTTTTGCCGGGGCCGGCGCCGTGTTTTTTGAGTTACAGCCCCAAAAAGCAGTGATCAATGATTTTAACACGCAGTTAATTTTGACTTATACGGTTATAAAGAAGAATGTGAAGTAACTTATTAAATTGCCCAAAAAATACAAGAGCAAAAATAGGGAGGATTATTTTTATCAAATTAGAGATTTAGATCGTGATACGGAAAAATTCGACGGATTAACAGATATTGAAAAAGCGGCCAGGCTGATCTTTCTTAATGAGCCTCCGCACGGCAAGCGCGAACCGAAGGTTCGGCGGGGTATTAAACCAGACTTTGCGAATAAAACCTGCTTTAACGGCTTGTATCGCATGAATTCGCAGGGGGTTTTCAACGTCCCCTGCGGAAAATACAAAAATCTGGCAATTTGCGAGGAAATTGTACTACGGCAAATCAGTGAATATCTGAACGATAATGAGATTGTTATTTTAAACGACTGCTGTCCGGTTTAATCATAACAGACCCTCCAAAAAGAGCTGGGGTGAAGTGGTTTTATGAGGGGGAGGCTTGTTCGTACATAATTCCAGAATAGAACCTTTGGTAAGAAGCGTGTTTTTTATCATTTGCATTATCTTATGGGCAGAGCCTGTAACAAAGTTTGTGTAAACAGCCAAAAAATGGTAGAAATACTGGAGGAGATTTTATGGCTAGAACACGGGCAGTTAGCGAGAAGGATTTAATCGGTAAGCTTCCTGGCGCGGTGGAAGTCAAAGGGCTGAGCCGGGAAGAGGTTCTTGGGGAAGGCGGATTGTTAAAGCAATTGACCGTCCGGCTGCTCAACAGGATTTTGGAAGCCGAAACGGGCGGGCATTTGGTCTACGAGAGAAACTCCAATGCGGGGGACAACAGCGGGGACAGCCGGAACGGGCACAGTGAAAAGACGATATTGACGGAAAACCAGAGCGCCGTCATAAAAGTACCTCGTGACCGGAACGGAACGTTTGAGCCCAAGATAATTCCAAAATATGAAAAGCGTGTGCCGCTTTTTAACCGCCGGATTATTTCTATGTACGGGTTTGGCATGAGCGACCGGGACATTAAGGCGCGCCTGGAACAGGTGTATAATGTCGAAGTTTCGCCGGAACTGATAAGCCGGGTGACCGGGGCCGTGATGGACGACGTGGTGGAGTGGCGCAGCCGGCCGCTGGATAAAGGCTACGCGGTGGCGTATCTGGACGCGCTGCGGGTCAACGCCCGGCAGGAGGGGAAAGGGCGCGTAAAAAGCGTATACGCGGCTGTGGGGGTGAATTTCGAGGGGAAAAAGGATGTTTTAGGGCGCGGACTAAAGTCCCATGGATAGGGGAAACGGAGGGGGCGTCGAACCTTCGGTTCGCGTTTTGGATGGGGGTACTCAACGAACTGAAAAACCGGGGGGTGGAAGACATCCTGATTGCGTGCATGGACGGGCTCTCCGGCTTTCCCGACGCGGTGCGGGCGGTGTTTCCGCAGACCCGCGTGCAGCTTTGTATGCGGACTAAAGTCCGAGTCCACATGGCGCGCAATTCAACGAAATACATTTCGTACAAGGACCTGAAAAAATTGTGCGCCGATTTGAAAGCGGTTTACTCAGCGCCGGGGGAGGAGGCCGGGCGCGCGGCGCTTGATGATTTCGGGAAAATCTGGAACGGCAAATATCCGATGATCCAGCGGTCATGGGAAAAACACTGGGATGATTTAAG
>JAISLM010000120.1 GCA_031290855.1 Spirochaetaceae bacterium | reverse complement strand
GACTGTGCGCTAAAGCGCACGGTTTTGGACCAGGCTCTTGCGGTTTTTCAGGCTAAAGCCTTGCAAAACCGCGTTTTTTAAAGGTTGCTGGACAAGCGAAGCTTGTCTCCCCAAAACTGGGGTTTTGGAACAGCCTCAAGTGATAAGTTCACACCCTACAGTAACGGCGCCGTGGCGCGGGCGGTTTTCGGGTTGCCGCCCGCCGGAGGCGGAGGCTAATGGGCGATGGCGGACGGCGGACGAAAACGGGGGAGGGTGTGCGGGAGCCTGGGAATCAGGCCTCCCGCTGCCCTTCCCGGTTTTTCTTATTTCACTGTTACTCCCGCATCGCTCATCGCTCTAACTCATTACCGGGCAACGATTTAGGCCGGTAGAGGGTCAGACCCCGTCCGCCCGGCAACCTACGTGTCAGTCGCCGGCCCCCGCCCCTCGCCCGCCGCCGCTCACTGCGCTCGCCTTTTCGCTCTAACTCATTACCGGGTAACGATTTAGGCCGGTAAAGGGTCAGACCCCTGGCGCCGGTCAAAAAAAGATCACATTTTTCTCCAGCGAAAAGATCGGCTTCAAAGCGTATTATGATAAAACGTATTGCCGCGTAAAGTTTTTGGACTTTCTGAACAAAGAAAAAAAATCACATCTGCCGCGGGTTACCAAAAGGCTTATTCACGATGCCTTTTTTGCCGGTGCAAAAGTCTCCGAACTTACCGGCAGGGGGGGTGAACGATTCGCTCGTTATTGGCACGAATCAATACCGCCTGGCAGCAATGTTCAGGGGACACGTCAACCGCCAGGTCCGTTGACAAAAAAAAGGCGTAAATGTAGTTTGAAACTATATGAATGTCATGGGAGTGATGCCCGTAAACTCTCTGATACTTACCATGTCCATACCTATGATGCTCTCAATGATGGTACAGGCCTTGTACAATATCGTTGACAGTATTTTCGTTGCACGAATAAGCGAAAACGCGCTTACGGCGGTCTCGCTGGCTTTTCCCGTGCAGGCTCTGATAATTGGTATAGCGGTAGGAACGGGTGTAGGTATAAACGCGCTTCTTTCAAAAAGCTTGGGCGAGCGCGATTTTGAAAAAGTAAACAAGTCCGCGGTCAACGGCCTTTTCCTTTCCTGGATCAGCGCCGCTGTATTTCTCGTCGCGGGGGTACTTTTCTCCGAAAGCTATTTCAGGACGCAGACCGGTATAGACGAAATCATCCGGTACGGCGACGACTATCTGTCGATAATCTGCATCTTATCGTTCACCGTGTTCAGCCAGATCACGTTAGAGCGTCTTTTATCGTCAACCGGCAAGACCTTTTACACGATGATTTCGCAGATGACGGGCGCTTTGGTAAACATCGCCCTCGATCCGGTCTTTATTTTCGGCCTGTTCGGAGTTCCTAAAATGGGCGTTAAGGGCGCGGCCATAGCGACGGTCATAGGCGAGAGTTGCGCCTCCCTCGTGGCGCTTTTTTTTAACCTGAAGAAAAACAAGGAGATACGCCTTTCGTTCAGAAAGTTCCGACCGGACGGCGGGATAATAAAATCGATCTACGCCGTGGGCATCCCTTCGATACTGATGCAGTGCGTCGGATCTTTCATGATATACGGCGTGAACCGCATCCTTATACTGTTCACATCGACGGCAAACGCGGTGTTCGGCGTGTTTTTCCGCCTTCAAAGCTTCATATTCATGCCGGTATTTGGCATGAACAGCGCGATAATCCCGATAATCGCGTTCAACTACGGCGCGCGCCACAAGGACCGCATCATAAAAACGATCAAACTGAGCGTACTTTACGCCGCCTGCATCATGCTGGTGGGCTTGCTGCTGTTCCAACTGATACCGCACAAGATGCTGCTGCTGTTCAACGCGACTCCCGAAATGCTCGAAATCGGCGTCCCCGCGTTCCGCATCATGAGCACGATATACATATTTGCCGGCTTCTGCATAGTCTGCGTCTCCGTTCTGCAGGCGATGGGAAACGCCGTACAGGGCCTTTTGGTAGTTTCGGCCCGGCAGATACTGGTTCTGCTGCCGGCGGCATGGTGCCTGTCCCTAACGGGTTCCCTGGACGCTGTATGGCTCGCCTTCCCTATAGCGGAGCTCGCCTCGCTCGCCGCCTCTATATTCTTCATCAAGCACCTGTTCGTAACAAAGCTGAATCGTTTGTAACTGTCATTGTTTCCACCGCGTCTTTGGTCCGGTATTAGGGACTTGTACGGCAGCCGGCGCCTCCAAACGCCCAAAAACGCTTTACTATTCAAGTAGGATTCGACAGCCTGCATCCTTCATTATTCTCAAAGTCCGGTTTAATACCGCGCCGAACCTTAGGTTCGCGCTTGCCCCAAACCTGGCCCGCAATTCGGCTTTCAGGGCAGACGTATCCCCCTGGGCGGGTTAGGTTTGGGGAGGAAATGGAGGCCGCCGCGGTTCTGCGGGCGGATTATGCCGCTTATCCGGGCGCAGGGGCGGCGGGAAGGGGAAACAAGCGGAAAAACACGGCCCCGGCAGCCC
>JAISLM010000119.1 GCA_031290855.1 Spirochaetaceae bacterium | reverse complement strand
AGTTCGTCCTTTACGCGCTCGGCTTCGGCTTCCACCGAAGTTTCCTTCCCTGGCTTTTCAAAGATCGATACGGCGTTTTCCAGGAGCGGTGCTTTCCACTGCCTGACCATGTTCGGATGAACGCCGGAGGCGATTGCGATTTCCTGGAGCGTTTTCTCGCCGCGGAGGGCTTACAGGCAATTTTTGCCTTAAAGGCCTTGTCGTAAGTCTTTCTCATAGGTGGTCCTTCCGTTGCCCCTTCGGGGCTGCCGGTCCACCTTATTTTATCATTTTTTTTGTCTTAATTCTTGGGCTCATTATACATTTCCGCAGGCGCTTTTCTTCACCACAAGACCGCGTTCCAGCCTGTGGTCTTTTATCTCCAGGATTTTTATTGAGAGGCCGGCAAACTCGATCTCGTTCTGTTCGCCGTCTTCGGGTATCTTGCCCAGTATTCCCAGCACGAGTCCGGCAAACGTGTCGTACTCGTCGACAGGAAGCCTTACGTCTAGAACGGCGGCAAGTTTGTCGAGCGGCGCCGCGCCGTCGACGATCCAGTCCCCTGCGGGGGTCTTTTCTATAAGCGGCGCTCCGTCGACGCTGTCGTCTATGCTGCCTACGATCGCCCCCAGCAGGTCGTACATCGTGATTATGCCGGTGAAGCCGCCGTACTCGTCGATCACGAGTGCAAAGCTGTTGTGTCCGCTTTTCATTTTTTTGAACAGCAGATCGGCTTTAAGCGACTCCGGGACGAACTGCGCCTCGTGTACGGCGTTTTTTATCACGTTGGATCGCGCGTGGTCGTCGAGCAGCAGGTAATCGCGTACAGAAAGTACGCCGACTATGTCGTCCGTAGTGTTGCCGCAGACCGGGTAATAGTTGTAGGGATTGTCGACGATGGTGCGGTGCCACACCTCGTCGTCGTCCTTCATAAACAGCATTACCGCGTCAAGCCTGTGCGTCATGAAGTCGGAGGCGCTGCTGTCGTCGAATTCAAAGATATTGTGGATAATTTCCTTCTCGTCCTGCTCGATAGCGCCCTGTTTGCTGCCCGCGTCCACTAGGAGGCGTATTTCCTCTTCCGTTACCGATCTGCCCGTGTCGTTCGGGTCTATGCCCAGAACGAAAAGCACCGCGCTGCTCGCCCTGCTGAGCAGCCAGACGAGAGGATAAAAAAGTTTTGACACAATCAAAATGAAAAGCGACAACAGATCGGCAAGCTGTTCCGCCTTCTTCATCGCGATCCGTTTGGGAACGAGTTCGCCGAAAACTATCGTGACGAACGACAGCAGAACCGTTATCAGCACCAGGGAGATCGTTTTCAGGGCCGAATCGGACAGCGGCATTCTTGCATGCGAAAGGAGGCCGACAAGCTTGTTTGAAAAATTATCCGCCGCAAACGCGCTTCCCAGAAAGCCCGCGATCGTGATGCCGACCTGTATAGTGGCGAGGAATTTCTCAGGCTGTTTTATCAGCGGCAACAGGCGCTTGGCGCTTTTGTCGCCGTCCCTGGCGCGTTTCTCAAGCTTTGTTTCATTGAGGGATATAAGCGCGATTTCAGCCGACGCGAATATCGCGTTCAGCATGATAAGGCCCATTTGCAGCAAAAGCTGGCATAAGAGAGGGTCTTGAGGGGGGGGCTCGTTCATACTTTCTGTCGGTTTAACCTCATATAAAAACAGAGCGCAGTCGCGGTCAGGGCGTGTATGTAAGGCGGGCTGCCGACGCCGCGCGTAACTTCGGCGGCGCTTATCCTCTCCGCCGTGATGAATTCGTCCTTGTCGGGCTGTAGATCGCCGGCGACGGTAATATCTTCCGCCAAAAAGAAATGAACCCGGTTTGACATGATAGCGGGATTGGGGCTCATAACGCCGAGCTTCGTCAGTTTGCCCGCGACGCAGCCGGTCTCTTCCCGCAATTCACGCGCCGCGCCTTCCAGCGGAGACTCACGCGCCTCGATCACGCCGCCCGGAAACTCTACGCTTATTTCACGCGAACCGTGCCGCCACTGCCGCACCATGAAGAAGGCTTCCCCGCCGTCAAGAACGGGAACGACGACGACCCAGTCGTTGGTTTCGATCACGGTAAACGGTTCGCGCCTGCCCTCCGGCGACAGGCACACACGGTTCGTCACCGAAAAAATCCGCGCGTCAAAAAGCGTCCGCCGATCAAGTTCCGTCCATTTTAGTTGGTCATCACCCATGATTAGATAATACAGGCAAGCGCACTTAAGGGGAATAGGGCGTCCACCCGCCGGCGGATTCTTAACATTGCCTTCAAAGCGAAAGCGGCGGCGGACTTTTCGCCAGTCCGCCGCCCCTTCCTTACCGGAGGCAATGCGTGAAGCCCGCAGTCGGGCTTAGCCTCTGTTCCGTATCACCGCCTGGGCGCCGGCGAGACGGGCTACGGGTACGCGGAATGGCGAGCATGAAACGTAGTTAAGGCCGGCGCGGTAGCAAAAGTCTATAGTAGCGGGGTCGCCGCCGTGTTCGCCGCAGATGCCGATCTTCAGGCCGCTCTTTGTCTCGCGGCCTTCCTTTATCGCAAGGCGCATCAGCCTGCCCACGCCGCTTTCGTCTATCGCCTTGAACGGGTCCACGTCCAGTACGTGTTTTTCAAGGTACGAAGGGACGAAGGAGCCGATGTCGTCGCGGCTGAACGCGAAAGTCATCTGTGTAAGATCGTTTGTACCGAAGCTGTAGAAGTCGGCGTACTGGGCGATATGCCCCGAAGTTAGCGCGGCGCGCGGTACCTCTATCATCGTGCCTATGCGGATAGGAATGTCGACGCCCGCCTTATCCGTAACCCGCTTCAACACCGCCTCGGCGTTGGGCCGCAGCAGCTTGAGCTCGCGGGCGCTCACCACTATCGGTATCATGATTTCGGGATGAACCTGGATGCCTTTCTTCAAACATTCACAGGCGGCAAGGGCTATCGCCTCGACCTGCATATCGTAGATTTCCGGGTAGGTGACGGCAAGACGGCAGCCCCGGTGTCCGAGCATCGGGTTGGACTCGCGCAGCTTTTCGATTTTTGGCATGAGCGTCTTCGGCTGAACTCCAAGATGCGCGGCGATCTCGCTGATTTCGTCCTTGGTGTGCGGCACAAATTCGTGGAGGGGCGGGTCCAGGAGGCGGATCGTAACCGGCTTGCCGTTCATCGCCTTGAATATGCCGATGAAGTCCCTTTTTTGCAGCGGCAGTATCTTTTTGATCGCCTTTGCCCTCTCTTCCATGTTGTCGGCGAGTATCATGGCGCGAAAATGGATCAGCTTCGCCTTGTCGAAGAACATATGTTCCGTACGGCAAAGCCCCACGCCGTCCGCGCCGAACTCAAAGGCCCGCACCGCGTCTTCGGGCAGGTCGGCGTTGGTGCGTATCCTGAAGCCCTGTACGTCGCCGCGCACGGAAGCGTCCCGCACCTCGTCACACCAGCCGAGGAAGGTTTCGATATCCTTGTTCAGCTTGGGCTTTACAAGCGGTAGACTTTCGCCGTAAACATTACCGGAAGAGCCGTCTATCGTGATCCAGTCGCCTTCTTTGAAATTCGTATCGCCGATTTTAACCTTTTTACCGCCGTACACCGAAACGCCCTTCGCGCCTGCCACACAGGGGGTACCCATGCCGCGCGCCACGACCGCCGCATGGCTCGTCATCCCGCCCGTCGAAGTAAGGATACCCTGCGAAACGACCATGCCGCCTATATCTTCAGGACTCGTGTCCTGCCGGACAAGAAGAACCTTTTCCCCTTTCTTATGCCATTCCTCCGCTTCGCGAGCGGTGAATACGATGCGCCCCGCAGCCGCGCCCGGCGACGCGTTGAGCCCCTTAGTCAGCGGACGCGCCGATTTTATCGCTTTCGCGTCTATCATAGGGTGCAAAAGCTGGTCAATATTTTCCGGCCCCACGCGCATTATAGCCGTTTCCTTGTCGATAAGCCCTTCCGCCACCATGTCGATAGCGCATTTTACCGCCGCCGCGCCGGAACGCTGACCGTTCCGCGTCTGCAACAGGAACAGTTTGCCCTGCTGTATCGTGAACTCCATATCCTGCATATCGCGGAAATGCTTTTCGAGGATGTCCTTTATCGAGACAAGCTGGGCGTACACTTCAGGGTTGTTTTTCTCAAGATCGCACAGCCTCTCCGGGGTACGGATGCCGGCGACAACGTCCTCGCCCTGTGCGTTCATCAGGTATTCGCCGTAAAACATCTTTTCCCCGGTAGAAGGATCGCGGCTGAAACATACGCCCGTCCCCGAATCGTCCCCGAAATTGCCGAAAACCATCGACTGCACGTTAACCGCCGTACCCTTGAGCCCGTGAATATCGTTCAAGGCGCGGTACTTTATAGCCCGCTCGTTCATCCACGAACCAAAAACCGCGTTTATAGCGCCCCAAAGCTGCTCGTTAGGGTCCTGCGGAAAATCCTTCTTAGTGAACTTCCTTACGATTCTCTTGTACTCGTCAACGACCATCTGAAGATCGCCCACGCCGAGCGCGGTATCGCTCTGAATCTTCTTTGCCAGTTTGACGGCCCTCAGAGTCTGTTCAAAAAGGCCGTGCGGCACGCACAGCACGACGTCGCCGTACATCTGAATGAAGCGGCGGTAGGCGTCCCATGCGAAACGCGGATTATCCGTCTTGTTCGACAGCCCCAGAACGGCCTTGTCGTTCATCCCCAGATTCAGGATCGTGTCCATAATGCCGGGCATCGAAACCGCCGCGCCGGAACGCACGGACACGAGAAGCGGATCGTCCGCGTCCCCCAGCTTTTTCCCCATCAAAGCCTCCAGCCGCACGAGGTTTTCGTGCACGGCATTTTTTACCTCGTCCGTGTAACGCTGCCCGTTCTCGTAGTATGACGCGCATACTTCCGTAGAAATCGTAAAGCCCGGCGGCACGGGAATCCCCAGATTCGTCATCTCGGCAAGATTCGCTCCCTTTCCGCCAAGAAGGTCCTTCATCTTGGCATCGCCTTCCGCGCTTCCGTCCCCAAAAAAATAAACATCTTTCGACATATTAAGCCTCCATATGATTTTCTGAATTATAACCCGCCTCACGTTAAAAATATAAGGCCGTCATGGGTTTTACGCGGTTTACTGCCGCCCGCGGTACAAAGAAAAATGTACCTCACCGCCTGGTTTTCAGAGGGAGTGAACGCCGCGCGAACAATACGCTGCCGCACCTTAACTTAAAGAAAAACTTGTGGTAGATTGCTTTTATGGGTTGGTTCGGTACGATAAAGCACTTTTACGGCTTGGTAAATCCAGTTCTCGATGTCGCGATACTCGCCTTTCTGATATACAAGGTTTACGGGCTCCTAGCGAAGACGCAGGCGCTGCAACTGGTGCGCGGGGCGGGTCTTCTTGTCCTGATTTTCGCGGTCGCTTACGTGTTGAAGCTGAACACGCTGCTCTGGATACTGAATATGCTGGCGCCCGGACTGCTGATCGCGATAGCGATAGTTTTTCAGCCGGAACTGCGCAAGATCATCATTCAACTGGGCCTGACGGAGATTTTCCGGCCCGACAAAAAACCGCACCTCGGACAACTGGAAGCCGTGATCACGGCGGCGGAGATACTTTCCGAGCAGAGGCGGGGTATGCTGATCATCTTCCCCCGGCGGACCAACATAAAAAATATTATCGAGACTGGTACGCGGATCAACGGCGAGATTTCTTCCACGCTGATCGTTACCATTTTCCAGTTCGACGGCCCCCTGCACGACGGAGCCGTGGTTATTCAGAACGGACGCATAGCCGCCGCCGGGTGCTTCCTGCCGCTTTCCGAGCAGCAGGACATAAAAAGAAGTTTCGGCACGCGGCACCGTGCCGCGCTTGGAACGACGGAACAGTCCGACGCTGTCGTGCTGGTGGTTTCGGAGGAAACCGGCGCGATCTCTCTCGCTTACGAGGCGCAGATATACTACGACTTGTCGCTGGCGGAAATACACGTCAAGTTGCGCGATCTGCTTGACAAGCCGGCGCGGGGCGCCGCTAGCGAAAGCGGTGAAGATGCCGCGCAGGCGTCCCAGACGGACGCGGCTGAAAACCTGGCGGACGCCCCGCTTGCGGAGGCCGTCGAGGGGGATTCCATTGTTGAACGCTGACAGGATCGTAAAAACCCTTACGGAAAACAGTCCTCAAAAAATCGTATCGCTGGTTATGGCGGTTTTTCTTTTCATGTTTCATAGCATCAACTTGTTGAAATCAAAAACCATTTCTTCAAAACTGGAGATTGACGGTCATACGAATCTGATAATTACAAACATCGTACCCGAAAGCGTGAGCCTGACACTGGTGGGCGAGGAAAAAGATATTATCAACATAACCGGTGACGAGATAAAGACCTTCATCGACATAAGCGCATGCACTGAAAAAGGAAGCTACCGTGTTCCCGTCCAAATAATAAAAACCGGCGACGTGCTCAATATTAACACGCTGGAAATATCTGTCGAACCTGTCGACATACGGATTCAACTCGACAATATATCGGGCAAGCTTGTCGGAATTTCGCCGGAAATTACCGGGTCGCTGGCGGACGGTTACGACATCGTATCGGAAGAAGTTAAACCGCCGCAGATTCGGATAGAGGGACCTGATTCCTTGATAGACGGCATCGATTCCGTTAAGACTATGCCTCTTGACATATCGCACCGTTACAGCGATTTTTCGATCCTGCTGGAACCCGTAAGTCCGGGGCCGCTTTTTACGATAAAAGAGTACGGAGCCGTACAATACAGCGCGAAGATACGGCCCGTCTATATTTCAAAACAGTTTGCGGATATTCCGTTGAAAGCGGTAAACCTGGATGAAAGCTTTATGGCCGGTATTACGCCGGATACCGGCGGCGTAACACTACAGGGAAAGTACGCCGATATTGAAGAACTTATTCCGTCCGAGGGCCTTTTGACCGTTGATTGTTCAGGCATAGAAGACGAAGGCGATTTTGAATTGCCGGTAACGGCCGATCCGGGCGAATCGTTTAAGGCGGCCGATTTTATCCCGAAAACCGTACTCGTAAAGATCACAAAACGGGAAGAATGATGACGGCGGATTCAAAAAACCAGGATGCGGGCCTCAAAATATCCTACCAGTCAAAAGAGGTGTATGTTTGTCCGGTTTGCGAAGAGGAATTCAAGCGCGAAGAATTGTTGTCCGGCAGCGGGCGGCTGAACGCGGGAGAACTGACGGACGAATTGCACCGTTTGTACGTCCCGTCCGCAAAGTACGGCAGCATCTATCCGCTGGCGTATCAGGCTACCGTTTGCCCCAACTGCTGGTTTTCTTCGATGCAGGGCGATTTTAACAGGCTGCCAAAAGACAGAATCGAGGATGTTGCGGACGATGAAGACAGGCGGCGCGAAGAAGCCGGACTGATATGTCACGACATAGATTTTAGAGCGCCGCGCACCCTGGAAGCCGGGGTGATTTCCCAATATTTGGTTTTGCGCTGTTATGATTATTACAAAAGCGATTCGTCGCCGACAATCAAGCAGGCTGTAGCCGCCCTGCGCGCGGGCTGGCTTCTTGACGAACTTGATACGAGGGAGCAGGGTCAGCACTATGACTGGATCGCGGTTTTATTCAAAAAGAAGGCCGGCTTCCTCTATCTGGAAGCGCTTAAACGCGAACAGAACGGGACTGAGACGCTTTCGGCGATGGGCAACCTTGGGCCGGATACCGATAAAAACTACGGCTACGAGGGGACGATCTACATGGCTGGGCTTCTTCAATACAAGTACGGCGACACCAACGACACCGCTCGCCGCCGCGACACGCTTGCCGAATCGAAACGGAACCTCGCAAAAATGTTCGGGCTTGGAAAATCGTCAAAAAACAAGCCGGGGCCCTTGATAGAAAAATCCCGCGCCCTGTACGACATGATCGCGAAAGAACTAAACGAGTTTGATTGAGTATATGCAGCGTGTTAAAAAAATGAACCTCCCCGCCGCAGAGCGCTAAACTTGACCCGCTATTCAGATTTCAGGGCAGACGTATCCCCTGGGCGGGCTCGGTTTGGAGAGGAAATGGCGGCTGCCGCGGTTCGCCGGGCGGATTATGCCGCTTATCCGGACTCCGGGGCAACAGGAAGGGGGTATAGGCGGAAAACCGCGGCGCCGGCCGTCCGTTTCCCGCGATGGGGTCTGACCCTGCCGCCGTACTGCGGGACTCCCGCCGCCATGCGTCCGGCGAGGCGTTGCCCGATTACGGGTCTGACCCCACGGGCCGGCGGGACTCCCGCCGCCTCCTCTCCCGCCTCCCCACCGTCCGGCGGCTCCCCTTCCAGTATCCGCGACCGGTACCGGTCGCCCCACAGGTGCCCCGTCCGTCCATTGTCCCGGTTGTACCTAATGGCGAAGGTCTGCTTCAGCCATTTCATTATAGCGGGCAGTTCGAACCCGTCCGCGGGCCTGATGTAAAAAGCCAGCCGGTCGCCGGCAAGAATCAAGCCCCGTACCGCGAAGACAAACCTGTGCGCGGTCTCCCGGAACACCCGGTCGAACAGCGCCGGCGCCCAGCCACCTCGGAACAGGGGTTCCCTGTTGTTGACGCGGGTACTGATTTCGTACCACACGCCCTGTTTCAGCATTCTTAAATGTCTCATGTAAATATATGGGCGCTTGCCCGCTTTTTGCTTCAACATACGGAAAAAAAGTGGAAGGGGCCGAACCGGAAAGGACCTTCGACCTTCCGGCGGCGCGGCAGGGAGCTTTTCATCAGGTAAAATTCTTATGGGTGAAGTTTAGGGCTCTGCGATTGAGTTGTTCAAAGCTCAAAACTGAGAATAATTATATGGAGCTTTTCTCAAAACCCGGTTGGTTTTTAGAAAAGCTTCCGAAAAAGCGGTCTAACCGGACTAAGGCACGCTTTTTCATATAAATCCAAGGTTGCTGGACAAGCAAAGCTTGTCTCCAAAGCAAAGCTTGTCTCCAAAGCAAAGCTTGTCTCCAAAGCAAGGCTGCCTCCAAAAAACTAAAGTTTTGAGAAAGCCTCTATGGAGAATTCTTTATGGAAGAAAAACAACGGAATGCGTCTGAAAAACGGATACCAACCGCGTTATGCGACTATTGGTGACAGTTACCGGCCTGTTCCTGAAAAGGAAACGCAAGATACGGAAAAACTTTTCGCCCGCCTTTAGGCGGAACCGCAGCCCGGACATTACAGCTAAAACCGGTCGCGCCCGGCAAAAAACAGACTCGCCCCGCTGAAGCACCGTAGAGGCGGGGCTTAGTTTCTTTTTGCGGTGATAAAACCGGGACCGCCTTTATCTAAATCTACAAAACGAATACGCTGGAAAAACACGGAGTAGGAAAATGGGTGTAAACATAAATACGACCGAGCTGATAAAGGTACTGGCTTTCACGCCGCCCAACCAAAACATCATGCTTGTCGGCAGGCACGGCATAGGAAAATCACGGATCATCACGGATTTTTTTGAGGGACGGGGTAAGAAGGTTGTCTCGCTTTTTTTGGGACAGATGAGCGATCCGGGCGATCTGATCGGGCTGCCCGCCCTCGATTCTGATTTGACAAAGACCGATTTCAGGCCTCCTTACTGGTTTCCGCTGGACGGCAGGCCGATAGTGCTGTTCCTTGACGAATTGAACCGCGCCCGCCCGGAAATACTGCAATGCGTGATGGATTTAACGCTGAACCGGTCTTTGGCGGGCAAGCGGCTTCCGCACGGGAGTCAGATAGTTTCCGCCGTAAACGAGGGAGAGGAGTACCAGTTGACGGATTTGGACCCGGCTCTTGTGTCGCGTTTTAACGTTTACCATTTTTCGCCAAGTTGCGCGGAATGGCTGTTGTGGGCCGCCGCCAAAGGTATAGACGCAAGGATCGTTTCGTTCATCGAAAAGAATTCGGACTGCCTTGACGGGGAAACCGGCATTGACGCCGGTCTCGACAAAACGGCGGACAGGCGTTCATGGGAACGTGTTTCGGAAATCATAAAAACAGAAGACGCGATAGACAGGACTTTGGAAAAACTGATTGCCGGAATCGTCGGCGTCAAGGCGGCGTTCCGTTTCACGAATTTCCTGAAGGAGAATTCGGGCGTCAGTTCCGCGATGATCCTGAACAGCTTTGAGGAATGTAAAAGCGATTTGGAAGAATTGAGCGTACACGAATTGTCGGGTCTGAACGAAGGCTTCTTCCGCGTGGTCGAACTGGAAGAAAATCCGGACACGGTAAAAAATTATACGGCGAACCTGGAAAAGTATATCAGGTGGTTAAACGATACCGGGCGCGGCGAGGCGCTTGCCCACTGGATAACGGTATACGAGGGAAATGTTTATCCGAAAACAAAAGTGGCCGTGCTTTCTTACTCGCCGTACATTTTTCAGATCGTGATAGACTATGTGAAAAACATAAAGCTATAGTATGGCAAACACGGCGGAACGGATTAGGGCAATTTCCGAAAAGTGGTTCATTGCGGAACCGCTTTTGTTTTTGACGTTTGTATCGCATAGGCTGCTGGAAAACGCTGATATTCATGCTGTCCGCTGCGGGCAGGGACGGATCGAGTACAATCCGCTTTGGGCTGCGGAACGTAGCGACGCCCTGCTGGAGGAGGCCTTAAAGGCGGAATTGATCAGGATACTGCTGCGCCACCCGTACCGGAAAAGTCCGTCAAGCGATGCGGAAACATCGTATATCGCAAGCAATATTGTGCTGAACGAATACTACAACTTTCCGGCCTTGCAGTTCCGCGCAAAAGATTTTTGGAACGACGCCGGGCACCAGAAAAAAAGTTTTGAATTTTATTACCGTGAGTACGCGCTTATAAAAAACTTAAACGCTTCAGGCGACGAAGAAAACGGCGGCCTTATGGCGGTGTCCGACGAGGAGATGCGCGGCGCTGCGGCGGAACGGAGCGGCACAGACAGGGCCGGAAGCCGGGAAAACGCCGCGCTTTGGGGAAACGATGAATTTATCGACGAAAAACTTAACGAGATCGTAAGACAGGCGGAACAAAACGCTTCGTGGGGCAGGCTGCCAGGCGTTTTGGTCGAGGAAATACGCGCCGCGCTGAAGCCGGAGCTTGACTTTAGGGCCGTGCTAAGCGGCTTTAGACGCACGATCCTTGCCGAAGAGAAGGTTCCCACGCGCTTCAAACCGAGCCGCCGCTGGGGTTTCATGTACATGGGGCAAAAGTATACGTTTACCACCCGGATTTTGGCCGGCGTTGACGTTTCCGGCTCGATCGAAAAAGAGGACATCGCGCTGTTCTATTCGTGCGTAAACCGTTTCTTTAAATATGGCGTCGAGACGCTTGACGCGGTGCAGTTCGATTCGGAACTGAAAGCCGGGCCGCTCCCGCTAAAAAAGGCCCAAAGTTCTATCGTGATACAGGGGCGCGGCGGTACAAATTATCAGCCGCTGATAGACTATTTTACGGATAACGGCGTACGCTACGACGGACTTATCGTATTTACCGACGGTTTTGCCGCCGTTCCCTCCGTGCCGCCCCGCGCCGTCCGGAAAATGCTGTGGATATGCAGCCGCAAAGAAAACTACCTGGCAAACCATGAATGGATGGACAAGCTGGGGCGCTGCTGTTATATCGGGCCTGCCGTCTGCTAGGTTGCCGCCATGAACAAACTACCGCGGAAGAGAAAACTAGGGCGGAACGGCGTTCAGACGCCGGATTTACCCTTGAAATCAGGGAAGCTCCTGAATTTGTGAAAACCAGTATAAGCGCCGATGTTAAACTGTCAGCTTATACAATCAGGCTGTGATGCTGTTGACGCTTACTTTTATGTAGTGTAAAATGTAAAAATATGATATTCTGCCGGGGTATGGGCGGGTTTCGTTTCATTGCGGAATCGTTGCCATTTAGGGTCAGGGCTTTTATGTGTTGTGGTTTAAGGCCTCTAGCGTCGATAATATAAAGAGGTGGGAACGTGGATCGAGTTCACAGCTATAAGCGTTTAGAAAATAATGTTGTAAAAAAGATAAAAAGAGGGACTCTATCCGGATTGAGTGTTGTTGCGGCTTTCCTGAAGAAGGCGGCCGTCTTGCTGCGCCGCCGCTATACAATAGTCCTTGTACCGCATTCCGAAAAGAAAATCTATAACCTGCAAGTTACTTTTCTGACCCTTTGTGTGGCGGGGCTTTTAATTTCAGGCATGCTCGCATCATTTATATGGTATGAAAGCTCCTACGGCAGGTATAAAAGCGATTTGAACAACAAGGACAGCCGTCTGCGCGAGACACAGGCAAGGCTCGACCAGCTTAGGGACGAAATGTCCGTGCTTTGGCGTGAGGCCCATACTTTTCAGGCAACGCTTTCCGGGGTTTTTTCATCGTTGGGGGTAAATATTGCGGCTGATTCGTCAAAAACTACAGGTTCCGGCGATCTTTCATCGTTTTTTGATATGAGAGAGACCGCCGAAGGCCGTTTAAGGGAAGCGGACGATGCCCGCAGCCTCGCAAACTACCTGTCCAGCGCTGTGGAGCCGCTCAAGGAAATGGGCGCGTTGCTTGACTCGCAAAGTTCTCTTTTGACCGAAGTTCCTAATATTTGGCCCATTAGAGGAGGGATTGGGCATATTTCAATGTTTTTTGGCGAAAACAACGATCCGTTCACCGGTCAGATTTATGTTCACAAAGGGATAGACATCTCTACATACCGGCAGGGTGATCCTATCGTGACGACGGCGGACGGACAGGTTGTTACGGTCGATTTTGATGAAAACGGATTTGGCAACTATGTGATTATAAGGCATAAACATGGTTTTTATACCCGTTACGGTCATATGCAATCGTTTAAAGTTCGTACAGGCCAGCGCGTCCAGCAGGGTGAAGTTATTGGTTATATAGGAAACACGGGACGTTCAACCGGCCCCCACGTTCATTACGAGGTTCATATAGGTTCCGATGTTGTAGATCCGTACAAATTCCTTAATATTCGTTCAGTCGCCGGGCGGGTAAACCTCAATGGCGGAAAAAGTTAAACAGAAAGATTTTTCAGTAAATACCATCCTGGGCCCCAGTTCTACCGTGTACGGCGATGTCGTTGTCGGCGGTTTTACCCGTGTTGACGGCAACCTTTACGGCGACCTAAACGTGAAAGGCCGTATCGTGATAGGCGAAAAAGCCCGTCTTAAAAGCAATGTCGCGGGAAGTTTTATCACAATAGGCGGCGTCGTGTACGGCAACATAATGGCAAGCGAATGTTTGATCATACTATCGACGGGGCTGGTACTGGGTGACATACTGACACGGCGTATCCAGGCGGACGACGGCTGTATGCTTCACGGCAAGATAGTCGTATGCAAAGATGAATACAGTTGGCAGCACGCCTTTGCCGAATATCAGGATGCCCAGCTTGTCAAGCAGGTACTTGCCAAAGGTGTAACGGCATCAAAGGATGTGTCTGGATATGATAAAAGTTGATAGTTTCCCCGCCGCAGGGTTTACGGACGCGGCATTCCTTACGCCCGCCAAAATTGAAGCCCAAAAAAACAACGAAACCCAAAAAAAACAGCGTACAAAAAAACTTTTTTCGGCCTTCATAAAGGAGCGGACGCCGGAAGCTGACCGCCCGTTGCCAATTACGGCGGCGGCACACCTGTCTGCGGAAGAGACGTTTACGGTTCTGCTGGACGGCGTGTATGACGCAGGCGACGCCCTGTTGAAACGTCCTTTTCCTGACGAGATAAAACGGTACCGCCTGACCATACAAAACTTTATACGCTATGTCCTTGATAACGCTTACGATATTAAAGAAGATGACGGTATTCCAAATAACCTAAAGGCCGGTTTTAACAAACGTTTTAACAAAGACCCTGATTTACGCAAGGCCAGAAACAGGTATAGCGCGATACAGGTTATCGATCAAAAACTTGACCGTCTCGCGGCAGATGTAATGATAGGGCAGGTTAAACAGCTAAATTTGCTGGAAAGTATTGAAGAAATAAACGGTTTATTGGTGAATCTGCTGGAATAGTAAAAAGGAGGCGGCATCATGGATGATACTGATGATTTATTGTACGAAGATTTTGACGACAGCGATATTTTGGAACTTGAAGGTACGGATAGGGGTGAAGCCGAAACCGAGTCCGAAACAGAAGATACGGACCTTGTTTACGGCGTCAACGTTAAGACGCTGCCGCCAGGCACCCCGGTATATCAACTGCGCATTAGCTGTTCAAACGAAACGATTTTTTCCGTATACAACGGCCCTGAATTAAAACCTGGAACGGTTGTATTTGTTCCGACACGCTACGGCAAGGATTTGGCCCGTTTGTCGGGCAGGGTTTGCGGCCGCGCTCTGTCAGGCATTTCAAAAATTACCCGAATAGATCGCGTTGCTACGTGTGCTGATTTGGAAAAAGAAAGAATTAACAGGGAAAAAGAAGAAGAAGCCTTTAAACTTTGCAAACGGAAAATTTCAGAACGTAATATGGACATGAAGTTAATATCCGTTCATTTTTTGATTGAAGAAGCTAAAATTATATTTTTTTTTACGGCGGAAAGTCGTGTAGATTTCAGGGAACTGGTAAAAGACCTTGTCTCTGTGTTCAAATCCCGCATTGAACTGCGCCAGATAGGAATACGTGACGAGGCGCGTATAACAGGCGGACTCGGCGTTTGCGGGCGATCTTTCTGCTGCCATGCCATCTCTGACAAATTAAAGCCCGTAGCAATAAAAATGGCAAAGGAACAGAATCTTTCGCTTAGTTCAATGAAAATATCCGGCCCTTGCGGACGACTGCGTTGCTGTCTTGCCTATGAACACGGGTTTTATGCTGAACAGCGCCACACGATGCCAAATGAAAACACAAAAATATCTGTGGATGGAACCTTGTGGAAAATTACGGAGGTTAACGCCGTGCGCGGGGCGATAACGCTCAGATCCGAAGATGGCCGCCTACAGACCCTTTCAAAAGATAAATTCGAAAAGACCGATAACCAGTGGGTAATTAGGAAGTGATCCTCTCCTTCCCCCGTCCGCCCGGCGTTAAATTTACGGAACATCGCATTAAGAGCTTTTGGTTTCCGGCTTTATTCGAAGTGGGGTCTGCTCCCCCGCTTTGTCCCTGCTTATCAGGTTAGGCAGGAGGTAAAACGTCACGCGGACGCTTGACGCCGCTCTGCGGCGGGGAGGTTCATTCGCAAAGTCTGGTTTAATCCCGTGCCGAACCTTCGGTTCGCGCTTGCTGCGCGGAGGTTCATTAGGAAGCTTGTACCGGCAGGTACAGGCTGCGGACATCCTGGAGTGTTGCGGGAAACACCTGCGCCTCGCCCTGCTTTGTCCGCAGGTTGATAAGGGCAAACAAGCGTAACGGCTTTGCCCTCCCTTCGATCCGTAGCGGACGCATTTCGTGGACTAAAATGAATTTTTGGACCAACTGCCACGTATTTTCGCTTATCAGTATATCGGTATCGCAGAGTATGTTTTGAGCCTTTAGCGTTTCGGCAAGGACGCCGCTCTCCCCTATCAGCGTGTAAGCCTCCCGCCCGCCGCAGTCCGCGATTCCCGCGGTAAATTCCCCGCTGCTTATGCCGCATGAAAGCTTCATACAAGGCAGTTCTGCCGATGGTGGACGTTCCTTGTTAAGTTCATACACGGCTACACGCAGCATCAAGGCACAGCGAACGCAATTTAAAGCGTCATGTTCTAAGCTGCCGCTTGAAGAAAGCGCCCCCCAATAAGCCCTGATATTGCCGTCCGAAAATTGGTCCAGCGTACCGTTTGTTTTTTTTACAATGCCGGACGCGCGGTTTATGTAACTATTGAGCAGCGTGACCGTTTCATCAGGATTTAAGCGTTCCGTGATACGCGCAAACGATTCTATCCCCGACAACAGCACGGCAGCGTTTTTGTATTCCGCTCCGGACGGCAAGAGGCCGTCCAGACTCATCCGGGCAAGAGACATATCGGCAAAACGGCTTGTCGTTTCAAACTTTCGCTTTACTTCGTCCAATTCCGTCAGTTTTTTCAGTGAAATTCTGATCGATCTTGTGCAGAACAGCACTATAAATACAAAGAAAACGACAAGTACCGCCGCGACTAAAACGACACGAAACGCTATCCAGGCAAGATCGCCGAATACCGTGTCGTAAGTTATTTCCGTAATAAACAGTGCCGGCACGACATTCAATTTACTGTACGCGGCCGCCGTGTGCCGCCCTTCGTCGTTGACATAGCGCAGACGCCCGCTGTCCAGCGGGTTTGACAGCATCGTCCGTATATATTGCCGCGAGGAAATGTTTTCGCCGCCCGGCTGCAGCGGACGCCCGGAACTAAGCAGTACGCCGCCTGCCTCGTTAACGAGGCGGTTTGCGCGCGGGGCGGTCTTGAACATTTCCGCCAAATCGACCGGATAAAAAAATACAAACTCCGCGCCGCTCCGCCTGTACGAAAAAACCATTGCCAGAAGCGGAAACCCAAAAATACTCTCACAGTTCAATATTGCGCCGCGTGTCTGCCGCGCACCTTCCGTCGCGGCCCTGTTCAATTCAACAAAAATATTAACCAGCCGCTCATCAATACTATTGTTATTAAAAAAAACATGATTGACAAATGACATGGGCGGGGCATTTTTATCCGGCGAATCGTAAAACGCGACGGCCACAACGCGCTGGTTATTTTCAAAAAAGGATTTCACCGCGCCGCGTCCGGCGACAGTGTTAAACCCCGCCATATTCGCGGTTTCGATCAGCACCGTTGACGCCGACTTTAGGCCGGAAAAAAACAGATCCAGCGCCGCCGCCGCTTCCCTGTTTATGTAAACCGTTTCGGCTTCGGCGGTTTCAAGGGTTTTGTCGTACAGCAGTTTTCCGGCGGTGACAAGCGTAAGAATAATTGAAGAAACGCATACCAGTATTATAAACCACGGAAGTTTTTCCCCGGTCGATTCTGTTTTTTTAGCGGGTTTTATAGGACTATCTGTTCCTGACATTTTTAGCGCGGCGCTTTAATACGGTTTTGGGCCGCCTCCCGCTTATGCATTCTTTTGTAGTAATCCCCCAGTTTGAATATTTCATTAATATGTCTTACAGAAAGCTTGCCTTTTTGCAGGCTGATGTCTTTTTCATTTAAAAACTTTGACAGGACGGCATTTTGCTGCTCTGCGGGAACCGCCGCCATTTTCATCAATTCATCCGGGCCAAAATCAAAAACAAAAGAACTGTCAGACGGCGGAACATTGTTTTTTTCAAGAATAATCGTCATATAATCGTATATACGGCCCAGCGGGTCTTTTATCAGCGCGTTAGCCAGTTGTTTATAGCTGAACCAAATACGTTCAGACAACATCTGCGTTAACCGGTTTATGATCGCCGGCTGTGTTTTAGCCATAAGCTCAAAATTCTGCTTTAACACTTCCATCAAAACCGTTCCGTTTTCCTGCGCGATAGCCGCCGCGGAGCGCGGTTTGTTTTCCAGCAGCGCCATCTCTCCAAAAATATCGCCGTGTTTAAGTATCGCCAGAATAATTTCATTGCCATTCAGAATTTTTGTAATCTTTACCGTTCCTTTTTGAATAATGTACAGCGACTGTCCGGGCTCGCCGTCGGCAAAAATAATTTTATCCTTATTGTAAATACGCAGAAAGTCACCGCTTCCTGCTTCATAAAGCGGTTCGTTGTATGCCTCAAGCTCTTTTAAGCGGCCGGCGGCCAGCTCCGCAAATTCACCGTCGGGATAACATTCGACATACCTCTTGAATACATAGTACGCCTGCCCCTTCATTTTTGATTCCAGGTAGTATTCGCCTGTTTTGAAAAGCAGATCCTTATCCGCGTCCGTGCCTGCTTCTTTGGACCTGATCTTTGTCAGCGCGTTGTTAAGGTAACGTATACGCCGCGAAAACTGCTGTATTATTTTCATTGCAATAGGCGTACTGTTTTGTATCAGCCCCTCAAACTGTGAATAGTGCACGGCAAGCAACACGACATCGGTAACGGCCTGCGCCGATTCGATCTGACTCCGCTGTGCCATAGCCGGTACAATCCCGATAAAATCGCCCGGCCCGATTACCGAATCGGCATCGTCTTTGACCATGCTTATTTGTTTGGTAATTTTGACATAGCCTTCGCGTATAATGAAAAATCTTTTTTCATCGTGCTTGCCTTCAACGAGGATATACATATCCTTTTTGAAATTTACGATCGAAAGTTGTGTAGCACCCATTCTAACCTCGCCAACTTAACATTATGCTGCCCAAAAAACATATTTTCAAGTGCCCGCAGCAGGGCATCGAAAAAGTTACCGAAATGATATAAGCTGCTGTATTAAGCCAAATTACACGACGAGCCAACTCCAGATAAAACAAAGGGTTACAAGGAAGCTTTAAAGCTAGACGGAATCTTAAAGAGGCATATTGCAAGTCTAGTCCTATAAAGGAATTAGAGTTGCGCGTGTTTATACTTTTAAATGTCTCACCACTGCGCCTGCCCGCCTGCCTGTCAACGTTCAACATAAAATACTACATATTTTAGGAGGAAAATGAGCCTCCGCACGGCAAGTCCTAAACTTGACCCGCAAAAATTTTACCTGACGAAAAGCTCCCCGCCGAGCCGCCGGAACGGCCTTTCCGTTCCGGCTTCTTTCCGTTTTTTCCCGTATGTTAAAGCAAAACGCGGGCAGGCGCCCATATATTTACATGAGACATTTAAGAATGCTGAAACAGGGCGTGTGGTACGAAATCAGTACCCGCGTCAACAACAGGGAACCCCTGTTCCGAGGGGGGCGGGCGCCGGCGCTGTTCGACCGGGTG
>JAISLM010000118.1 GCA_031290855.1 Spirochaetaceae bacterium | reverse complement strand
AGTTCCAGGGAGGCCGCCTTCAATGTTTTTTGTCTCCGTTTTACCATTTCCATGATTTTGCCTCGGAGCCGTATGCTCCCATCCTGTCGTTTATTCGCCATGGTTCCCCCTCCCTTATTTTACAAAAAGGGGACATTTCTACTGAACGCGGGGAGACATTTCTATTGCACGGCGACATTAGGCAACGCGCTTGACAAAGCCGCGATAGTTTTTTATGATGATTTTTAGGCTGGACGTCTGTCAAAGCATTAGTTTGCGGGTGATTAACTCAGTGGGAGAGTGCTACCTTCACACGGTAGAAGTCACTAGTTCAAATCTAGTATCACCCAACGTTTAGTAACTCCTTGTGTTATAACGAATTATATGCAATCCGGTTTGCGTGGACTACGGTTAAGCCGATTTTTGAAGTCTCGGATACTATAAACTTCGTGGCTTAGAGTATTGATACCCAGTATCTGGCTGGAGGCAGTCCGACTAAAGTTTCCTGCCGGCGGGTGTTTTGCGGTATTTCTATATTATGAGAAACGGCTTTCCGTGGCACGATTTGTCTAGGGCGTGCGGACATCGGCATTTGGTGTATGGCTGGTTTTCGCATGGCAGCGGGGTAGTATCGAGACGGAAGAGCCGTAAGAAAAACGACTGCGAATGAACCTCCGCACGGCAAGCGCGAAGCTAAGGTTCGGCGCGGTATTAAACCAGACTTTGCGAATAAAGAATTAACCGAATTGAACATAACAAGAGACGCTTTCCACAGAGATTGGAGCTATGCGATCTCTCCTAAAATATAACTACTTATTTTCTTACAGTTACTTGCTTCCGGATAGTCTGCCTTGATTTGGGTCAGTTTTTCAATGAGGCAGCGCGAGGACTTGACACCTCTTGCCGAACAGCAAAAAATTGTCAGTGAAATAGAAAAGCTGGAAGACAAAATACACGGCTTGCGGAAACTACCGGAACAAGCAGCCGTCAAAAAGCATTGTGCTTAAAAAACTATCTGCACTAATATGTTTATCCAAAATCCCGGCTGATTTTAGGATATTTCTTTTGTATCCGCCTGAGCGGAGGCTAGCGTTTGCGGAACAGAGAGATCGAGTACAGGATTACGCCCAGCCACACAAGGGAAAACGCCGCGAAGTGTTCCGCCTGAAAATTCTCCCGGAACACGAACACCCCGATCAACAGGGTAAAGCTAGGCGAAAGGAACTGTATGAAGCCGAGTGACGAGAGCGGTATCAGGCGGGCCGACTCGGAAAACAGGATCAGCGGCATCGCCGTGGCCGGCCCCGCCAGCAGGAAGCCCAGCCATAGGGCCGTTCCGTAATGCGCCAGGCCGGACAGGCTGCCGAACAGGACCTCCGCGCCGCCGTCCTTCATTATCGCGCCGAACGGGAAGAACAGCAGTATCAGTGCGAAAGGCAGCGCCGCCAGCGTTTCCGCGCCGAGGGCTTCCAGCGAGTTTACGTGTATCTTCTTTTTGACGAGGCCGTAGGCGCCGAAAGACAGCGCAAGGGCGAGGGAAACAGCGGGAAGCTCGCCGGACAGGGCCGTGTGCGCTATCACTCCGAGCGTCGCCGAGGCGAACGCGGCCCATTGCAGCGCGGAAAGCCGTTCCCTGAAAAAAACCATCCCCAGCACTATCGACACGAGCGGGTTGATGTAGTAGCCGAAAGACGCCCAGATCGCGTGTCCGCTGTTCACAGTCCAGATGTACAGTCCCCAGTTGAAAGTCACGAGGAGGGCCGCGCAGATGATGTAGCCGCGTTCCCGCCGTTCCCGGAAATGCCGCAAAAACGTATACTTCTTTTTAAAAAGAAGTATCGCGCCGACAAACAGCAGGGAGCCGGCGATCCTGAACGCCAGTATGTGCAGCGGCGCGGCAGCGGACAGCAGCTTCCAAAACAGCGGCAACGCGCCCCAAATACAGTACGACAGCACCGCAAGCGCCGCCCCTTTCCTAAAATCCTTAAGCACATCCCCCGCCGTTTCGTCAGTTTCCGCAAGCCGCGCAATACGCGCCGCCTAAACTATACACCGGTACCCGCCGCCGCGTCACCGCCCGCTTACCGCAAAGCGCCGATCCTGTATACTTGTCTTATGCGCTTTGCGGGATTGCTGATGCTGGTATTGATGCCGCTTTCGTTCACGTCGGCGGACGTTTCCGAGGCGGATATGGCCCAGCTTGCCGCCTTTTCCGACCCGGCTCGTATCTGGGGCGGTGGGGTGGAGGCCGTGATAGAGGAGGCGTACCGGCTCTGCTTCAGGACGGTGATAGTGGACGGTAGGGTGATGAACCTCCGTATGCCCTTTGCCGAGAACCACGAAAGGGACAGCCTGGTCGAGGGCGGCTGGGAGTTCCTGGGCAAGGGCAAGTCCGACCCCGTCTCCCTCTGGCCGGTGATCGTAAAAGCTTTCGGGACTCGGGACTTCGCCCGCTACATAGAAACCCTGAAGAACGGCGCGGAACAGGTGATCATCTTCGACATTGCCGCCCGCAAGTGGTCCGTCTCGCAGGACATCTTCGACATAGCCCGCATGAAGGCCGGCTCTTACCACGGCTTGCCGCACCGACCCTACGTGCTTGTCCGGGGGGGCGGCGCGGAGCAGAGCGACATCTACAACTACCTTTACTGCATAGCCTGGACGGGCATGGACTGTTCCGGCTTTGTCTGGCATACCCTGTCGTACATAGCGCGGAAAGCAAACGTGAATCTGGGCGCGAACCTCCGGCGCGTACTGGGCGTTCCAAGCGGCGTCGACCCTTCGTACTTCGCCGGCACCGCCTTCTACAACTCCCGCAGCAGAGAAATAATCTCCGTAGACGACACGATAAAGAACCTGAAGCCCGCCGACATACTGCTGTTCCGCGCCGCGGACGGCACGATGGCCCACTCCGCCGTTATCCAGTCGGTGGACTTCTCACGCGGCATAATCCGCTACGTACAGAGCACGGACGAAGCCCCGCTCGCGGAGCGGGGCGTACACGAATCTTTCGTGCGCTTCAACCCCAAACAGAGCTACCTGAGCCTGAAGGACGCTTCGCTGGAATGGACGCAGAAGCGCTTTTCGCCGTTTCCCGGCGAAAAAGCCTCCGCCTTTTCGGACGACGGCCAGCGCTACCGCGCCTACGGCGGAGGCCGTGTCGTGCGCCTGCGCGCGATGGCCCCAATCATAGCGAAGCTGAAGTAAGCCGGCGGCAGGCGGGTTTAACCCGCGCTGGGCGTCCAAGCGCTTTAATCCATGCGGGCAGGCATTTGTCTTCCGGGGGTTTATGATATTTGGGCGGCACGAAAGACCAAAACCGTTGCGAAGGCGCGTAAACAGTCCCGTTATGCGCCGTTTGCGTTATTTTTCAAATTTGTTGCTATCTCTTTTGTATTATTTACCAGAGATGCAAACAATCGTAATTGCTCCGCAATAAAACGGAATGAAATAATAATAAAAAATCCAATAATTGGACCAATAATTATTACCATCGCTCCAAACCGGAAGAAATTCATTCCAATTGCGCGGAAAAAGTCATTCACATAATTTCCAAGAAAAACTGATGCTATTAATCCAACGCCTGCTCCAATAATGCCTATCAATGTCCCCAACCATTCTCCAAACGTTTGTATTATCTCTGAAAAAATTGGGGTGGCAATAAATTCAGATGTGGCAATATTTGAGACTTTTTCCCGTCTATTCCACCACAATTGAAATCCAATCCAACAAGCAAAAATAATCACCAGCCAAGAAAGAATACTAGCGAATATGAATTTTGCTCCACCATACTCAAAAATGCCCGACTCAATCGTTGTATAGATGACTGTGAAAGGAAGGAACAAATTTACCGCCGCCATTACAAAAAAAACAAGGGAAAATATTTTCACTTTGCCAATTAAATCCAAATATGGCCTTGAAAAACCAAAAAATGGATTTTTGTTCATTTTCTCCAATTTCTCATTCCAACTGTTTCCACCATTTTCTAAGCCGTTCATACATTAACCTCCAAATTTTTCGGAATTGTTCCGATTTTTTTATTTGCAGTGGGGTCCGCTCCCCCGCCTTATTCCTTCCTTATCGGGTTAGGCAGGAAGTAAAACGTCAGGCAAAACAGCTTGACGCTGTTTTGCGGCGGGGAGGTTCATTTACATTAAAATAGTTTGTCAAGCATTTTTTCAATAAATTTTAACGCAAATGGCACATAAGGCTGTTCCAAAACTTCAGTTTTGTGGGGAGACAAGCTTCGCTTGTCCAGCAACCTTTAAAAAACGCGGTTTTGCAAGGCTTTAGCCTGAAAAACCGCAAGAGCCTTCAGGCTCAAGCCTGGTCCAAAACCGTGCGCTTTAGCGCACGGTCAATTAGTTTTGGAACAGGCTCCACTTGCTCACTGTAGAACCCCCGCAGATCTCGTTCCTGCGCCTCGCCTCGTCAAGGCCCGTATATTTCCCGCTCGCCACGTCCTCTACCAGCCGGAGCTTAAACGCCTCGCTGTATCTTAGCACCTCGCTCATCTTTTGACCTCCATGTGTCAACTTTAAACCAGGACGCGACATACTCACCCCCCGCCCATCATCCGCCATTGCTCATTCCTGTAAAACATTACCGGGTAACGATTTAAGCCGGGATGGGGTCAGGCACCGACCGCCTGGTAAACTTCGTGTTAGTCACTGGCCCTCGTCTTCCATCCCTCACCCGCCAGAGGCTTTCCTCCATATGCCCCCGGTACGAAAAGGGCGACAGACTTCCGGGCGGTACCCATCATCAGCCGCCTCCGGCGGCCCGCCCCTCATTCCTCATTACAAATGTGCATCTTAACAAAACGGGCGCGTTCTTTTATCATGGAAGCGATAAAGAGGATGCCGTGCGGGAAAGTGATGGATGCGTTCTCGTCCGTTCTGCCGCTAAAGCTAGACCTGCCGGACGGTTGGACGGGGCGGCTCGCCGTTGCGGGCAATGTGGACAGCTTATCTATCGCGCTGATCGTGACTGGCGGCGCGGGACGGCGGCGGGCGCGGCGTAAGCGGCAAACTCGGTATGGATATTAATGAGGGGGACGGGTAAAAGATCATGGGTATAAAAAATATTCCGCGTAATAAGTCGGTACTGGTGCGGGCGCTTCGGAAATTGTTTGAACACAGGGCGCTGTGGATGTACTTTTTGCTTGACGAGGCCGGAAAAAACGGGCTGGACGGCAGTAAATTTGCGCCTCAGGCTATACGGCGCTGCGGTTTGTACCAGGGCGGGCTAGCAGCGGACAAGGGCACCTCTTCGAGTCTGAAGACGCTTAAGCGAAAGTTGTTTAAGTTTCCCGGAAAACTGATTTTTGAGATGGAATTCATTCGCTGCACGGACGATGATTTTGATATCGATTTTCACTACTGTCCTTTGGTAAACGCCTGGCAGATGCAGGGTTGTAGCGAAAGCGATATTAGCGCGATGTGCGACTTCGCAATGTGCGGCGACCGCGGGATTGCGGAGGCTTTTGGCTGCGAACTCGATCTGCCGAGGACTATAGCGCGCGGCGACGACTGTTGCTCGATAAGATTCAGGCGGAAAAAATAATTTTTGAAGCCGGCCGGCCTGGAAAACCCATTTGGAGGAGAGTTCCTCTACTTCGATTCGTGCGTCAGCACGATGGACGAGGCGCGGCGTCTGTCCGCAGGGGCGTCCCACGGGACGGTGGTAATGGCCGGCCTGCAAAGCGGCGGGCGTGGGCGTTTTCCCTCGCGGTCATGGGTGGCTTCCGCCGGTAAAAACCTCACCTTTACACTGATACTGCGTTATTCAGGTTTTTCCTCCGTGCCGGTGGCGCTTACTTTGCGCTGCGGTATTGCCGTCGCACGGGCGATTGAAGCCCTGGAGCCGCTTCTCTCTCCGCTGGTCGCCGTGAAGTGGCCCAACGACGTGATGCTGGGCGACAAAAAATGTGCCGGTCTGCTCGCGGAATATGACGGCAGCGTTGTGCTGCTGGGGATAGGCGTGAATGTCGCGGAGGATTTCGGCGGGGCGGGCCGGACGGACGCGCCGCTCAACGCCGTCTCTATAGCGGGCGCACTGGCGGCTCTGGACGAGGCCGCCGGAGCGGACTGCAAGGATGCACCCCACAGTATACAGCGCTTGCTGGAAAAGGTGCTGGCGGAACTGTTTGTCACGCTTTCCCCCGATTTTGACTGCCTGTGGCGGGCGGAGCTTGAGAAACGACTCTACATGAAAGGTCGCTCTGTCCGTTTTGTTACCGGGGCGGCCGCCGCGCCCCGTACCGTAAGCGGCATGCTCGCCGGCATAGGCGCCGGCGGCGAGTTACTCGTCATTCCCGCCGGAAAACACGAAGTGGAAGCCTTCGCGGCCGGGGAGATCAGCTTAAACCGCGCCGCCTTTTGAAGCGCCCGCCTCGTGCGCGGCGCTGAAAACGGCCAGCGATTCGATGTGGGTAGTCTGCGGGTAAAAATCATAAAAATAAAGCGCCTCGAGTTTTAAGCCGCCGGGGGAGGCGAGCATCAGGGCCGCGTCGCGGGCGAGGGTGTAGGGGTTGCAGGAAACATAGCAGAGGAGGCGGCATTTGTCACGGAGAAACCCGCACATCGCTTCGCTCAAACCCTTGCGGCTAGGATCGACAAGCGCGAAGCCGTAGGGTTCACGGACGGTTTTCCCGGCGTTCATCGCCCATACCGTATCGCGCTGGCCGAAGAAACGGACGCCTTCCGCCCTTACATTCCTGCGGGCAAGGCGGAGAGCGGTCTTGTTTGCCTCCAACAGGTCGATCCGTGGAAATATGTCCTGGAGGTACGCCGCAAAGGTTCCGACGCCGCAGTAAAAGTCGGCTGCCGGAAGCCGATTGTCCGCAGTCCGCGCTATGCCGAGCAGTTCGTCTATCAACAGTTCCAACAGCGCCCCGTTGCTTTGAAAAAAAACGCCGGCGTCAATCATTATATCCTTTTGATGTACCCGCGTGACGCCGCAGGAGTTCCGGCCTTCAACCAGTAACACATCGTCCCTGCCGTAAACGGAGAAGCGGTCCCTGTCGAGGGGAGGTGTGATGCCGAAGGTTTTTAGCGCCTCCCGTATGGCGGGGTCGGCGATCACGCAGTCTTTCACGGGAATGATTTCCGCCGGGCCCTCGCCGCCCCGCGTCATAAAACCGCAGGCCGCCTCCGCCTTTCTATCGAGTTTCAGGGGACGCATACGCGATTTTTCGCCCGGTGATTCCGCTTCCGTGCCCTGCGGGACACGGTGCAGTTGGACGCGGTTACGGTACTCAAAGGGCCGAGACGGAATCACCTTGATACCCGGTATGCCGGAAAGACCGGCGCGGGAAAAGGCCCGCCTCAAAAAGTCCTTTTTTTGCATCAACTGTTCATCGTAGGCGAGGCCTTGCAGAGGACAGCCGCCGCAACGCCTACAGTAGGGGCACGGGACCTTTTCACTGCGCGTATTCATAACGGTAATTGTAAAGTAATTTCCTCAAAAAATCCATTGTAAATGGTTTTGGCGTTAGCGCGCTAATTTTTGATAACGTTTTATCCGCGTGTTTAGGGTTTTGAGAATCTGCTCGTCAAGTTCAACGCGCAGTTCGGCAATGGTGGTAGTGAAGGCGCTGTTGCTCAAAACGATCCGGTCGCCGTATGTAGTAATTGTGCGGATTTTCGGCACGTCTACAAAACGCAGCGGGGATATACGGATGCTATAGTGGGCCGGGAGATAGTGGAAGTTGAAATTAAACGCGGTAAGACCCGACCATTTTGACCGGCGGATAGTATGTTTTAATTCGTCCCTGAATAGTTTGTTTGCCGCGATTTTCCGCGATAGTTCTTCTCGTGTTACCGGAACGTTTTCATCTATGACGAGTTCCGGCGCGTTAATCCGGGACGCTTCCGCATAGTCTTCAACAAGCCATTGCTGCCGGAAATCAGGGCAGCGCACGGATTTGCTTCCATCGGTAAGGTACAGGACGGAATTGGTATTCCCGCTGTCCC
>JAISLM010000117.1 GCA_031290855.1 Spirochaetaceae bacterium | reverse complement strand
ATGAGACATTTAAGAATGCTGAGACAGGGCGTGTGGTACGAAATCAGTAGCCGCGTCAACAACAGGGAACCCCTGTTCCGAGGGGGGCGGGCGCCGGCGCTGTTCGACCGGGTGTTCCGTGAGACCGCGAACAGGTTTGTCTTCGCGGTCCGGGGCTTAAGTCTCGCCGGCGACCGGCTGGCCTTTTACATCAAGCCCGCGGACGGGTTCGAGCTGCCGGCGATAATGAAATGGCTGAAGCAGACATTCGCCATTAGGTACAACCGGGACAATGGACGGACAGGGCACCTTTGGGGCGACCGGTACTGGTCGCGGATTCTGGAAGGGGAGCCGCCGGACGGCGGGGAAGCGGCGGCGGCGGGGGACCCACCGGCCCGTGGGGTCAGACCCCACAGCGGAAAACGGGCGGCCGGACACGCGGCGGCGGGGGGCCCGCCGGCCAGTGGGGTCAGACCCCACAGCGGAAAACGGGCGGCCGGGCCCGCGTTTTTTCGTTCATACCCCCTTCCCGCCGCCCCGGCGCCCGGGTAAGCGGCATAATCCGCCCGGCGAACCGTAACAGCCGCCATTTCCTCCCCAAACCGAATCGGCCCAGGGGGATACGCCTGCCCTGAAACCCGAATTGCGGCCAAGTTTAGCGCAGGCGTGAAGCGAAGGTTCGATGGGTATTAAACCGGACTTTGCGAATAAGGCGCAGAGCCTTTTCCCACTCTGAGGGGTGCCGGAAAATGCCCAAAGCCCGATTGCTGGCGACGGCGGCCGGAAGCGGAGGAAACTTCTCCGCATATAAAACCATCATTGAACCCCTAATTACTCATCCTTAAATTCATCAGCATAAAGAAATTGCTTCAGTATGCCGATAAAGGAATTGTAAATAAGTTCCAAGGGGGATGTGTGAAAAAAATTTGTATTTTTTCAGTATTGGGAGTATTCTTATCCGTAGGCGCTTATGCGGAGATGAGTTTGTCCCTTGGGGTCGGCGCTGAAGTAAATAACTATTCAAATAAGGGGATCGCTGTGGGCCTTGGGGGTTTGGCGGATTTCCGGTTAAATGAAATGTGGTCGCTGGGTTTCCGACCTATGATGAATATAGACTTGGGACCGGACGGCTTTTCTGTTCTGGAGGTCTCCGGTAATGTACGGTGGTATTTCTTGCGGTTTAAAAACCTGCTGGATTACTATTTTTTATGGCAGCGAAGGTTTCATTTATTTGTAGAAGCTGATGTGGGCGGCGCCTTCGCGTATACAGATGTGTCCTCACACCTGTCATTTAGCGATTGGATAATAGGCGGTACCGCCGGTGTGCGTATCGCCTGGGAAAGATTCTATCTTGAACCTTACGTCCGCTATGCGGCGGTTACACAGGTTGTAGGCGTAGGCGTTCTTTTCGGTGTAACGATCCACCAGAACGAAGATCCCCTGTAAAAGCAGATAAAGCCCGGTTTTAAAAGGCCGGTGTAGTCAAGGAGAGTAAATTATGAATAAAACAGTCAAAAAAATAACGCTGTTTATGTTGGGCGTATGCGCCGTGCCTCTGTTCCATGCCTGCGAAAGTTCCTACCTGAAAAGCGCTATGGAAGCGCTGAACCCAATTCCCAAAGTTTTTTCCGGAATGAAATGGGGCGACGGGAACATTGTGTATGTTAGCCCAAAGAACTTCTCTATAGCCGGGACTATGGGGGGCGTGATAACCGGACTGTTCCTGAACGGGGGCAAAAGGATATGGCCCAACACCGACCTTCAGGACAAGGATAACGGGAAAGACGCTTGGAGGCTTGTCAGCTCGAAGGAAGAAGACTACCCGGCAGGCAGCATAGCGGCCATCCTCAAAACCAATAAAAGCCCCAGCACCGCCGGGACTACCGGTGTTTCCGGCGACGCTATCACCCTGCTTTTTGGTACGGCGGGAGGCGGTATAGGGTATGATTTTACAGGTTTCCCTGCCAGCGGGGTAAAATTCTCGTTTATACTGACGCCGAATGCGTTCCACGGCGCGGACAGCGCTTCGCTGTCGACGGACACCTTAACTCGTGACTTCAGCTTGCTTATGCCGACTAGTACGGTTTACGGCAAACATTGGATGGAAAAACACATGTACGGTACGATTTCCGCAAAGTGGGGCGAAGACGCGGGAGGTGGAAGCGTTCAGCCCGGCAGTACGAAAGCGGACTTTATAGCGGGGATGATTTCGGCAGCGGGCAGCAAGGCCGCCGCCGGCGCCGGGGCTTGGCTGACCGTGTATGGCAGTACTGATTTTGAATTTGCAGATGATCCGGCCGGGAACGGCAGCCTTAGTGTTATTTCATGGGAGACACCGCCCGAACTAAGCAAGGGCTGGGCCAACTTACAGAACTATGCTTTGCAGCTAACCCCGATTCATGACACTAGTGATACCGGCGAGCCCTTCGAGCCGGTGAGGATTTCCGTGCCGGTGGTATTCACTTCGAATGTGGGCTCGGTATCCAAGGCTATAAACGCCGCAATCGCCGCCGGCACCTTTGGCGGAGACCCTAATAACGACACTTTTCCCAAGGTTCTCGAACATATGGGCGACGCGGATGATCCGGACGGTTCTAAGAGCGGCTCCATTGCCATAAACACTTTGATCGGCAGCCTTGGCTTCAGCGTCAGTTCGGTTTTAGGTTCTCCTCCCAATATAGAGACCTCGACGCTTCAAAACCGTACTTCTCAACAGACGCTTACCCTCACACTTGGGCCTGGCGCTGACGAATCTCCCGCCAACACGCTTACCTTCAAGGTATGGGTAAAACAACAGTAAATACATGAACGCAACACCGGCCTTCCGCTCCGTCTTCTTTGACGGCGGCCGGCCGGCCTTTGCGGCGCGTAACTGTTCGTTTTCCTACCTGAGGCGTTCCCGCTCGGCCTTGCCCCGCGCTTCCCGCTTCATGTGACCGGTCTTCTCGACTATGCTTTCCATGTTACTACTTTTCTCATAGCCATACCTTCCACTTATAACGCTCTATCCGGTAAGTGGCGGTCCATTTCTCCTCAATCCTGTTAAACGCTTCACCATTAAGGCGCCCGAACAGTTTGCCCGGGTAATGGTCCCCGACGAAAGTGATGTCTTTAAGCGGCGCCTTGTGCGGCGATGAATAGAGACAGATGTAAACGTAAACCTTTTTGAAGGCGGATGCCGAAACGCATACCTGCGGGCTTGTGTACTCGATCACGGGCGGGGCGGCGTTCAGCAGGTGTCCGCCTAGAAATGCGGACAGCCCTACAGGGATTTAAGTTCCCGCTGCATCGCTTCCACGAAGGCTGGACACCACAGGCTCGGCCTGCGGGGTTTTTTGAGATTGTATCTTTTCATAAGCGTATATTGTGAGACAGACTGTATTTTGCTTGACTTTTTGACGGTTTAACATATTTTAATGTTTTTCTCCGGGAATTGCGGCGGACATGGGGCTGCCACAGTAGGTAAACACCCTTTAAATACCAGGCGCTTTGTGCGAAGTCCGCTGGCGCCCTTGAAAAGCGCTGGGGACATGTATAGAATGAATCATGCAGCGGCCCAATCAGCGCCGGACGGACTGGAAGGATCAGGCGGATAGGCATTATTCAGAGTTATACAGCGGGCTTGACCCGTATCAGGTGGCGGAACGCTGCAAACTGCCCTTTGACGGGAGCGCGTTTTCGTTGCGGTTGATGGGGGTCAGGTACCGGGCGGCGTTTCCGCGCTTTGAGTTGCTGGAGGCGGCGGAACCCCCGGAGGCGGAGATGCCGGTAGAAGATGAGAGTGTGCGGGTACTCGTACTGCGCTATCTTTGCCAGGGCCGCTGGGCAGCGCCGGGAGGCAGGCAGCTTTCGTACAGCGAGATACCGTGGGGTGCCCTGTATTTCAGGAATTTTGAGGGGCGCTGCATAAAACGTATAGAGCGCATATTCGGGAACGATCCGGAGGGCTTTTCAAAACTATTTGAAAAACATAAAAATTTAAAAGGAGGCAGGCTGAGCGGCAAAGAACACGGCTGGCGCTTTGAATTTTTAAATGATTTATTTATGAGCATAATAGTCTGGGAAGGGGACGACGAGTTTCCTTCCAAGGCGCAAATCCTGTTTGATGACAATTTCCCGGCTGCCTTCAGCGCGGAAGACATAGCGGTGGCCGGAGATATATGCATCTCGCGGCTCAAAGCTCTGAAAGACAATACATGATCGATGCCAACGATTCGAATACGATGCTCGTGTTCACAGGCGGAGGGACCGGGGGGCATATATATCCCGGACTCGCGGTTGCCGCGGCGCTGGGCGATATATGCCGCTGTCGCATAGTTTGGCTGGGATCAAAAAACAGCGCCGACCGTCTGGTTGTCGAGGGCGCGGGAATAGAGTTCAGGGCGATCAGCAGCGGAAAGCTCCGGCGTTACTTTTCATTCTACAATTTTACCGACTTTTTCAGAATCATCGCGGGCTTTTTTTCCTCTATACTGTTTCTAAAAGAACACAAACCGGCGCTGCTTTTTTCAAAGGGCGGTTTTGTAAGCGTGCCGCCCGCCGCCGCGGCGTTCGTGCTGCGTATACCTGTATTTACCCACGAATCGGATTTTAGCCCCGGCCTTGCGACAAGGATAAACGCATACTTCGCAAAAAAAATTTTTACAAGCTACGGGCAAACGGCGTCGTTTTTTAAAAAAAGATATTTTGACAAGATAACCTTAAGCGGTAATCCGGTGCGGCCCCGCTTTTATGCCGCGAATCCCGAAACGGGACGCTCATACCTGAACATAGGCGCGGACGAAAAGATTCTGCTGGTTTTGGGCGGAAGCCAGGGCGCCGCCGAGATAAACGGGCTTGTAGAAAGCTGTTTTGACGGAATAACAAAGAATTTCTTTGTTGTGCACCAGGCCGGACCGGGCTTTGAGGAAAGGCGGGCGGTGCGCTACATAAGGCTGCCCTACATCAGGGACGAACTGCCGGACATACTGGCGGCAGCCGATCTGGTGTTGGGGCGGGCCGGGGCGGGAACACTTTGGGAGTGCGCCGCCGCCGGCAAGCCGCTGGTGCTGATACCGCTCTCCGGCAGATCGACACGCGGCGATCAGATCGAAAACGCGGAATTTTTTGAAAAGAAGGGCGCGGCGCGTGTGCTTGTGCGGCCCGGCGCGGCGGAATTGTTGAAAACGCTGGACGAGTTGGCGGAAAACGGTGAACGCCTGACGGCTATGGCGGCGGCTTCGGCGCAGATCGGAACCACGCGCGGAGCGCCGATCATAGCGCGGCATATAACCGGACAAATTTTAAAAGGGTAGGGTCGTGTCATTCGCGCCGCTGGATATTGTTTTTACAATACTGATTTTTATAATAGTTGTACGTGCCGCGCTGCACGGTTTTGTGGAGGAGGTTTTTGGAATCGCGTGGCTGGTACTGGGATTGATGTTTGCGATCAGTTTTTACCGTCCGGGCGCGGCTTTTGTACGGACAAAGGTTCTTAACGATGTAAAAATACTGCCGGAGGTTCTGGCTTTTATCGTTTTATTTTTGATTGTGTTTGTAGTTGTAAAAATCATTACTTTTATATTAAAAGATATAGTTCAAAAAATAAAACTCGGAGGCTTGGATCACTTTCTCGGCCTGCTTTTCGGCATTTTGGAAGGCCTGCTTGCTGTAGCTGTCGTTATTTTTATAATAAACATTCAACCGTTGTTTGATAAAAATGATGTTCTAAAAGACAGTATTTATAATCAGTTTTTGTCCGCTAACGTTAAGGCTGTGCAGGATATTATTGTAAAACCAAATGGGAGTCCGCCGATTCCGGAGGACATGGACGAAATGGGGAGAAAGTAGATTGTTTGAGAATATAATAGGACAACCGGTTACCGCCCGGCTAGAGGGCGATATTGCCAACAATGTCCTTGCGCCATCAATGCTTTTTGCCGGGCCCGCCGCTTCCGGCAAGGGAACAGCGGCGCTGGAAATGGGGCGGGCTTTTTCCTGCGAGACGGAGGGCGCTCCGTGGAATTGCCGCTGCCGCGCCTGTCTCCGCCACAGAATACTTTCGCACGATGATCTTGTCGTGACGGGGCCGCGCCCATTTTCCGCTGAAATTGCTGCTGCGCGCGCAGCGCTGCTGCGCGACGCCGTGTCAGCATCTTCAAGATTTTTGTTTTTTCGCGCTGTCCGCAAGTTGCAGCTGCGGTTTTCGCCGGTGCTGTGGGCGGATGATCCAAAGGTTACAAAGCTGAACGGCATACTGGAAATGTTGGAGGAAAAAATGGAGGAAATGCATTTAACAGGGAACAGGGAATGTGATCCTGAAAAGCTTGAAAAACTCTGCGACACTGTAATCAGGCACACGCAAAAACTTGAGGCGGAGGGTATAGCGGATACGATACCCGTTTCCCATATACGCAACGCCGCTTACTGGCTGCACATTGCTCCTTCCGGTAAACGTAAACTGCTGGTAATAGAGAACGCGGACCGCATGCAGGACGCGGCGCGGAATTCCCTGTTAAAAATTCTGGAAGAGCCGCCTGAAACCTGCGCCATAATACTATGCTCTTCAAAACCGGAAAACCTGCTGCCTACGATTCTGTCACGCTTGCGGTATTACAATTTTCCACAGCGCGGGGAAGAGTCGGACGCCGAAGTTGTGCGGCGTGTATTTAAGGACAGTGCGGACAGTGTACCCCCGCACGACAAGCAGGAAAGCGGCATTACCGCCTACCTCGAGACGTTTTTGCCTGTTTCAAAAAACGTTATGTATCCGGCGGCGGCTCTTTTTTGGGCGTCGATTGCGGTTGCCGTTACCGTTACGCTGCGCAGTAAAGGCGTTTCTGACGCGGAACTGCCGCCTGCGGTGTTGACGATAGGCCGGCATTTCGCTACTGTTGCAGAGGCGGCCGGGCTTGGTAAGGCATGTACAAGCGTAAAGGGTCTTTGCGCTTCGGTTCTCGCGGCGGTCGGCGGTTTTGAAACCCGCGGTACATTCAACGTTTTTTTGGGGCTGCTCTGTACCGGCCTGTCGGAAGCGCTGTTTCCGATGAGGGCCGATACCGCCTGCATAGCATACCGGCGTGTTCTGTTGAAGTGCGCTGAAGAGGCGCGTGTGGCGGTTGATATTTTCAACCAGAGTCCGGCGATGGTTCTGGAAAGATTCTCCGGCTCTTTAATACAAAACATTGCAATATTATGACAAATTATATACGTAACGCATTAAAAAAACTGGATAAGCTTACTTATGATCAACTGCACGAAATACTTATCATGGCGGAAAATGATTTAGAGATATACCGCGAGGTACTGGTATCCGTAATAAAGGGGATACTGGTATGCGACACGCGGCACGCGCTTATTCTTACGAATCCAAACGCTGAACGGCTGCTACAGATAGATACACGGGTAGAAAGCTGCGAAGTCGTCTGGACGCTTATTCATAACAGGGAGATCGGCGATTTTTTGCAGGAAACCCTGAATATGGGATACCGCGTTGACGACAAAGAATTTTACACCAATGAAAACGGCGTACAGCGTCTGCTTAATGTCTGCGTACTGCCGCTTGTGGACAGAAGGATGGGGCGTGTAACAGGCTCTCTCATTACCGTTGAAGATATTACCGAAAAGCGGATGCGCGAGGTCAGGCTCAGGCAGGCCGAAAATCTTGCAAGCCTTACAACTGTTGCGGCTGGGGTGGCGCATGAAATAAAGAATCCGCTCGGTTCGTTGTCGATACATGTCCAGCTTATACAAAAACTTTTGAACCATGCGATGGCTAATCTAAAATCAGGCGGCGACGAGGATTCTGCCGATGACGTTTTAGTCTCTTATATAAAGTTTAACAAACATATTACGACAATCAACGAAGAAATACAGCGCCTTAATAAAATAGTTGTGGATTTTTTATTTGCCATACGTCCAATGGAAATATTTCCGGTAAAATCGGATATTAACAGTCTGATAAAAGATGTTATTAAATTTGTGCATTATGAATTGAACGGAGCCGGTATAAAATATAAATTAAAGCTTGGGAAAAATATTCCGGTAATAGAAATTGATAAAAGATACATTAAACAGGCGCTGTTAAATCTTATAAAGAACGCGATCGAGAGTATGCCGGATTCGGGCGGACTGCTTACGATAAGCACCGAAACGGACGAGCAGCAGGTTAAAATCCATGTCATCGATAACGGGGCCGGCATACGGGAGGCGGATATGGCCAGAATATTTGAACCGTACTTTACCACAAAGGTAAAAGGTTCAGGTTTGGGGTTAACCCTCGTGTTTAAGATTGTCCGCGAACATTCAGGTGAAATATGCGTAACTTCAAAGCCGGGCGAAGGCGCCTGTTTTACAATCAAGCTCCCCCTGCCCCGTAAAGATAACAATCTGCTTGGCTATGAAATTTTCGATTATGCTGTGTGAAACGGGCCTATGTACAAAAAACTGATGGCTGATTCCGGAAAACGGATGTTGAATTCGGGACTAACTGTAGAAACATGGGGAAACATCAGCGCACGGGACCCGGATAGCGGCCTCATCTATCTTACACCAAGCGCGATGGGTTACGATGTTATTTGTGAGGATGATATTGTAACGGCAGGTATTGACGTAAGCATTGCCGAGGGTAAACGCAGTCCGGTTGTTGAATTCGAACTTCATCCTGGTATTTACCGGTCACGTCCTGAAATTAACGCCATTGTCCATACACATCCGGTGTACTCGCAAATTTTCGGGGTGTTGCGCGGACCGATTCCGGCATTGATAGGCGAGGCAGCGCAGGCGCGCACGATAGGAACACCCTGTCTTTTGGAACAAATCCGAATAGATTATATGAGCGGCTTTGCACTCCACCGTTACGGGCGCTGAACGGACGATGAGTAAATTTATAAAAAGCCTGACTGATGCGCCGCTATCTTTATGTGAAGGATCTGAATCTTTCCTTCAGAGTGATTTTTGGGGAGACTTCAAGGCCTCTTTCTCATGGATGCCGTTTTCTTTTCGGGTTGTTTGGGAAAGCGGTGAAGAAAAAGCGCTGCTGGTACTGTACAGGCCGCTAGCGCCGGGCATGGGTTTCGCTTACGTGCCGTGGGGCCCCGAGTTACCGGGGGAATTTCCGGCGGACGACGCGGCGCGGACGGAGGCGCTGCTTGAAACGGCGGAAGCGCTGCGGACTTTCTTGCCGCGAAACACGGCCTTTGTCCGCTTCGATCCCGCCTGGTTTAACGGCGAAAACGAGTCCGCGCCGCTAATTCTAAAACCGCTTACCCGCGCTGCCGCCGATATTCAGCCGCCGGATACAGTACTTATCGATTTGAGCCTGTCGCACGATCAAATTTTGGCGGGGATGAAACCAAAATGGCGTTACAATATACGGCTTGGAGGCAAAAAAACCCGCGCCTTCAGGGCGGACGCGGACGGTTTGGACGTGTTTTACGATCTTTTTACCGAAACGGCGCGGCGTGACCGCATATCTATTCATGGAATCTCCTACTACAAACGGCTTTTCGAGACGGCCGCCGCCAAAACCGGCATGGAGCTACGGCTTTACCTTGCGGAATCGGAGCATAAGCCGCTTGCCGCTCTCGTCACGCTGTTTAGGGGAAACACGGCGACATACCTTTACGGCGCATCCTCCGGTGAAAAACGCAACCTGATGGGAAGCTACGCGCTGCAATGGCATGCGATGCGTGACGCGAAGGATGCGGGCTGTACCGTGTACGATCTGTTCGGCATTCCGCCCGACGCCTCTCCAGGACATCCGATGGCGGGTCTGTACCTGTTCAAGACGGGTTTTGGAGGTCGTATAATTCATAGACCGGGCAGTTGGGACTATGCCTACAGTTGTTTTGGCGCGGGTCTTTTCTTCCTTGCCGAAAAGACCCGTAAAATGCTGCGCGACGCCCGCAAGCGAAGAAACTGAAGTCCCGTCTGATTCATTCTATAAGGAACGGACAAGGCGGACAAATTAGCGCAAAATATACGGGCTTCTTTCGTCCGTCTTGAAAATCCCGGCCTCAAAGGATAGCCTGTTTGTGAACGGGCAAACATGATGCCAAAAATAATTCACTACTGTCGGCTTTCCGGTGACACAATGCCGGAATTGTAAAAATATATGATTGTCTACGAAAAGCTCCGGAGCGAAAACATCGAAGCCGGCTGTTTCGGCGCACGGAAAGGCCACCCCTTCATAAAAAAGTGCATGGAATATTTCGAGAATACCCCGTTTTTCGCGCCGGAAAAGTTACCGCAAATAATGAAGATGTACCGCCCGGAACGCTATGAGTTTATCAACACGGTGATAGCGCCAGACTTAATGCGCTCTGTTCTGAAAGAGTATTTTTCATCAGAAAATTACAAGATATACCCAAACGATTGTTTCACGGCAAAAGTACTATGACGGGCGAGATAGAAAAAACAGATAATACGTTTACTGTCCATCACTTTGTGGCGCAGTATCACACCGGTAAGCGGTGCGCCGCCCGTGACCGGGAACTCCGCATGAACAAGAAATTCGGCCCCGACTCTCCTGTGGCATGGGTTTTAATATCCGCGCTTCGGTTCATACGTAGAACACGAAAACACGGTCTTTCGAGCGCGGTGCGGTATTATTTCAAAAAATACTTTAAGCGTGGATAAGGGTGCCGGTATAAGCGCCGCCGCGCAGGATTTGCCGGAGGTTTTCCAGATCACCGCCCGCCGCGCAGATTACGTCTATCCCGGCCTCGGCGGCATTGCGGCTGGCAACAGGGTCGAACGGGACATTCCTGCCGGGCGTCCAGACATCGCCGGTCAGAACGCGAAAGGCATCCCAGCTTATGCTGTCAAGCGGTTTTGCCGCCGGGTCCGTTTTCGGGTCCGCCGTGTACACCTGCCTAATGTTTGAAAGGTTTATCACCGTCTTTGCCCCAAAACGTTTTGCCAGCAGAACCGCGTCGTTGTCGGACGAAAAACCGGGCTTCCAGCCGGCGGCCAGCAGCACACGCCCTGTAAAAAGGCTTTCCGTAGTCCCGGCGCAAGGGTCGGTAACGACATCGTCCTTACAGTAAGCGCCAAACAGGGCCTTTACAAGCTGCGCGTTAAGGCGCGTCGCCATAATCCCTATCCAGTCCGCCTGCCCGTCATCCGGCGCGGTGCCGAGCGCCCCGCTTACTTCGCGGTACGCGGCCTGCCATGTCCGCGCGGGCCCGCCGCCGCCCACGACAATAATAAAGCGTTCCGCCCCGTCTTCGACCAGCAGACTTTCGACAAGCTCCACAAATCTTTGCAGGTACAGGCAGTCCGCCTTGTCAGGCGCGACGATTGAGCCGCCCAGGGAGATTACCCTCGTCATGGGAGCATTTTACCTATGTCTTAACGGAGATTTTGCGTGTAACGAAATCGCTTTTCAGGCAGCGCGCGCAGATTTTAAGCGTTAGTGTTGTGCCCTCGATCTCGGTTTTAATCTTTTTTATGTTTGGCTTCCAGGTTCTCCGTGTACGGTTCTTGGCGTGGCTTACTTTGTTTCCGGTAACAGTATGCTTTCCGCAAATATCGCAAGTGCGTGACATGATTGACGTCCTTAAAAATAAATATTCGCACCTGTCCAGGCGCTTTAATCAAAACGATACAGCGTTTTTCCCGGCCCGTCAAGCCCGCGCATCTGGAGGCCCGGGCCCGCCCCATGGGGCGAATGAGGGGATGAGGAGTAGAAGACGAAGGATGTTAGTAATGAGGCGTCTACGGCGACTCATTGCTCATTAGTGGCCGGCGGCTTGTTTTTTTGAGGGGAGTTTGTTAGAGTGTTTTACGGAAATGAAAAAAATAATTTTTTTGCAGATAGGCTTGTCGGTACTTCCTGTTTTTCTTTCGGCGCAGCAGATTACGCGGTTTGCGGTCGTGGATATGTCGAAGGTCTACACGGCCTTTTTTCGGGAGTCGCGCGCTGTACGCGATTTTGAGGAGAGAAGCGCCCGTGTGCAGGCAGACGTTGACCGCATGACGCGGGAGATACAGGAACTGAAGAGTTCCCAGAGCAACGCGGAATTACAGGGGGACAGCGAAAAGGCGGTCCGTCTTGAGAGCGAGATATACAAAAAGAGCGAATTCCTTAAAGAATACTTCAAACTGAAAACCGCCGAGCTTGAGGACCAGAAGAAAAAGCTGTCACAGTCGTCCACGTTTCTGGAGCAGGTGTACGATGAGCTGCGTACCGTTGCCGAAAACGATGGTTACAGCATGGTTCTGAACCTGAAGGACGTTAAAGGTATCCTCTGGTACAGCCCCGCCATCGATATTACGGACAAGGTGATCCAGAATCTCCAATCCAGGGCGAGCCGTTGATCCGTTCCGGGGGCGGACGGTGAGATTTAGGAGACGGTTTTTTGTTTGGGCGCATCCCCGCGCTTCGCACGGGGCCGGGCTATCCGCTATTATGAAAACGGCGGCGCCGTTTTCATACCGCTTCTATCCCTTGCGCGGCCCTGTCGGACGGATCAACAGCAGGTGGCGTTCCTCGTTCAAAAACGGGACGGGGCAGGGGAGGGCTTCCCATTCGGCGTTTCGCTGTTTTAAAAAGGACTGGAGCGGCAGCATTTCCGCGTTGATTGACTCTAGGCGTCCTTTGTAGGCGGCGATACAGGCGTCTTCTTTGAGTAGCCTGAACAGATGTTTTAGGATTTCGGAAGAGAGCGGCCTGAAGGCGCGGAAACATACGATGTCCGCCGTTTCGGGCGGCGCTTTTTCCATTTCGGTCTCCAGCACTTCGACGTTGGGGAGGGGGAGGACGGCCCGGGTGTTTCGCAGGAAGCCGGCCCGCCGGCCCGTCCGCTCGATGAGGCTTACGGAAAAGCCGGGCAGGGCTATGGCCAGCGGTATTCCCGGCAGGCCCGCCCCTGAGCCGACATCCGCTATGCGCGGGGCCCGGCGAAGGCCGTCCCCGGCAAGACGCCTCACCGTAGCGATTGGCGCAAGCGAATCTAGGATATGCCTCAGCACAAGATCGTCCCTGTCCTTCACGGACACAAGGCCGTAAGCCGGATTAAAAAGCTCTATCTCGTCGCAGAAGCGATTCAACAGAGCCTCGATTTCGTCAATGTTTTTTTGGCCGCTTGCCGGCGTTGTTGAAAACGCCGGCCCAAAAATCTTTTGGAGGCCTTTTTTAAGGATGCTCACGCATAAACACAGCTAAGCAGTTCGTCACTTTTTGTACGGATTTTGTTTAGAGCCCGCTTTTCGATCTGGCGGACGGCTTCCGCGCTGATTCCCATCACGTCGCCCAGTTTTTTGAAAGTATATACATCCGACTCCACAAAGCGGAACCGGTGAAGGATTACGTTCCTTTCGCGGAAATTGAGATACCTTTTCAGGAAACGCCGGGTTTCGTTTCTGGAAGAATGCATGATAAACTCACGTTCAGGGTTGCACTGGCGGCTGTCTTCACAGATTTCGGCGAAAGAGCAGTTTTCGTTCTCGGAGAATTCGGCTTCCAGCGAGAGAGGGTTGCTGGAAATGTTCATAACCAATTCAACATCGCATAGCGAATATCCGGTTTCGGAGGCTATTTCTTCGACTTTGGGCGCGCGCCCAAGTTTTTGGTGAAGTATATGCTCCGCAATATAGATTTTGCGCAACAGTTCTTCTTTTTTGAAGGGAAGCCTTATCGCACGGCGCTTGCTTACCACAAAGCGGGCTATTGACTGTTTGATCCACAGAACGGCGTAGGTGGCGAAACGCACGTTTTTGCTTAAATCGAATTTTTCGACGGCGTGCATCAAGCCGACGTTTCCTTCCTGTATGATGTCCATCAGGGATATGTCGTTGGATACATATTTCTGGCCGATCTTTATCACAAGACGCAGGTTGGCTTCTATCAGCCGTTTTATCGCGCTCTGATTGCCTTCGGCGGCGCGTCCGGTAAGTCCCTGCTCCTCTTCCGGGCTAAGGAGCGGTATCTTTTTTACCTGTTCGATATATGCCTTGTAGGCACTGTCCGTCTGCATTTCAAATGAAACTTTACTCATGAACACTCTCCCAAATTTAATTGTTACTTTACTAGTGCATAAACTATACCAATATACGCTATATTTTAATTTATTTTTTAATTGCTTGTGTAATAAAGACTTACACAAGATGTACTGCGGGATAAAACCGGAAACCGTAAAGTCTGTATGAAAATGTATACTGGGCAAACTCATAAAAATAGAAAATCGGGAGACTGGCTGAATGTTCCGGCCGCGAATGAACGCAGTCTTTTGGGAAATCAGGGGGTTTTCGGACTTTTACCGTTTGCCGAGTGATGTCAGGTTCCGTTATGACCCAAACGCCTGGCGTACTCGTTATACTTTTCCGGGTCGACCTTGAAGGCCACTATCGGTAGGGCGCTGTCCATGCGGGCTTTATCGAGGGCGTGTTCCGCCTCGTTCAAGAAGCTGCTCGCGCCGACACTTCGCAGGGAACGGGCCGTCATACCGATCAGCAGTTCCGCATACACTTCCTGCGGCTTTTTCTCGCGGGCGTGTCTGTGGAATTCCTTGGCCCTGACAAACGCCTCGTCCAAGCTACAGCCCGGAACTGTTATATAAAGGCCTTCCTGCCCGTCCTTTTCGAAGAAGCGGCTGCCGTTGCTGAAAAAAGAGGCGGCCTGTTTTATAAGCGGCTTGCAGGATAGCCCCGGCGTTGTCCATTCAATGTTTAAAAGCACAAGGTCGCCGCCGCCGGCCTCGGCCTTGTTTAATTCGTCCTGAAGGATGTTCCGGAATTCCGGGATCCCGCCATTGTTGTCAAACCCGTCCGTCTGGTACAGGGCGTTTGCTGCCGCAAGTAATCCAAGGCCCGGCGGTTCCTTCCTATTGCCTAAGTCCGCGTCGCCGTCCTGTGGCGATTCGTCCGTGAGGACGTCCGGTTCTTCGACAGCGTCCGCGTCGCCGTCCTGTGGCGATTCGTCCGTGAGGACGTCCGGTTCTTCGGCAGCGTCCGCGTCGCCGTCCTGTGGCGATTCGTCCGTGAGGGCGTCCGGTTCTTCGGCAGCGTCCGCGTCGCCGTCCTGTGGCGATTCGTCCGTGAGGGCTTCCGGTTCTTCGACAGCGTCCGCGTCGCCGTCCTGTGGCGCTTCGCCGGCGGGAGAGACCGGCTCTCCGTCAATATCAGCTTCGCCGCCGGGCATTTCGCCAAGGAAGTCGTCGAAGCCGCCGACACTGCTTTCAAAAGTGTCGCCGTCCTCGACAGGGTCGGGGGCGGGGCGGGCGGAGCTTCGGGTTTCACTGGCCGCCTCGATCATGCTCACGTCGGCTATCAGCGTGAAAAACGCGACACATACGGCGACCAGTATCGCCAGCATTGACGAACGGAGGATCGATAGCAGCGTGTTGAAATCCAGTACCGGGGAGATCGCGCTTATGCTTACGTTCAGGTTACCTTCGGCGCGTAGCGGAGCGTTCTGCGGGGCGCGGTACAGCTTTATCTTTTTGTTGAAGCCGGGATAATCGTCCTTGTACGAGATCAGGCCGGCCCTCTTCTCAAACGCGAATTTGGCGCCCTCCGGACCGTAGACTATCAGCGCGTCCAGAGTCTTTGACATATCAAACTGCGTTTTCAGGTCCCCGATATACTCTCTGGTAAAAAAACCAAAGGCTCCGGCGCGGGACGCCAAATCCGTCAAATCGTCGAATTCCTGCCGCGCGTTGAAACGCTGTTCGTTTACCGCCTCATAAATTTTTATTCCGGCAAAGGCCGCGGCGCCGATATATATCAGTATGCAAAAAAAAGCTATGACGGATTTGACATTTTGCCACATACTATGATTCTAGGCATTTTTCTTTATAAAATTAAGAGTAAAGTGAGGAATCGGGAAGGATTTTATGGTACGAAAGATGATGCTGCCCCCCGGATGGTACCCGCGTGACGCGGAGGCGATAGACGGGTATCTGGGCGGCTTTCTTGCCTCCGGCGGCGGGGCGCGGGCCGTGATAGCGCCCCACGCCGGCTGGCTTTTTTCCGGCAGGATCGCCGCGAAGGCGCTTTCCGCGCTCAGGCGGGACACCGGCCTTGTGATCGTCGCGGGCGGGCATCTTCCCGCAGGACACCCCGCCCTGTTTTTCAGCGAGGACGCGGTCGCCACCCCGCTCGGCGAAATGCCCGTCGACCGCGAGATGCGCGCCCTGGTGCGGGAGGAATTTCTCCGCGCCGGGCTGGACTGCGGCGCCGATGATTACGCCGACAACACCGTCGAAGTGCTTTTACCCGCCGTGCGCCGCTTCTTTCCAGGGGCGGCACTCCTGGCCCTCCGCCTGGGGGCCGACAGGCGCGCCTTCGAGGCGGGGGCCCTCGTCGCCGCAGCCGCCGCCTCGCTCGGACGGGCCGCCGTGCTAGTCGGCTCAACCGACCTGACACACTACGGCCCGTCCTACGGCTTTTGCCCGGCGGGGCATGGGAAAACGGCGCTCGACTGGGTAAAGACCGTAAACGACAGACGCTTGATCGAGGCGCTTCTTTCGGGGGACGGGGACGCCGTCCTTGAACGCGCCGCAAAAGAACACTCGGCCTGTTCCGCAGGGGCCGTCCTTTGCGCGATGGGGTTCGCGTCGGGTGTCCGCGCTCCCATGACGGCGCGTCTCCTTGACTACACGACGAGCGCCGACGTACAGAGGGCGCTCGGCGGCGGATACGGGGAGGCGGACTCTTTTGTCGGCTACGCCGCAGTGGAACTGGATTAAGCAATGAGTGATCCGGGCTGATTAATGGAGGATGAGGCCGGCTAGGCGTCTTTGGGGGCGGATGATAATGAGAAATGGTTTTATCTACGACCTTGTATACTCCTTTAGCCATGAAGATATCATTATGCGGCAGGTGTATAACATCGATAAATGAGCCTACGCACGGCTTGCCGCGCGGAGGCTCATTCCGGTATCGGAGATGCCGTCACCCGCAAACCGAGAAAAGTATCCCACGGCCCCGCTGCGCTAAGTTATTGTAAGATAAGAAGTTATCACCGGATATTCAGAATCCGCAGCCTGTATTATGACAGGTTTTGTGAAACCCGCCGGCGGACTCCGGCGGGTTTCTGGTAGTATCCTGTTGCAAAGAATGATTTTACCCGTTAAATTGGTGTAAGAAGTTAAGTTTAGCACTTGCGAGGTTGAACGCATGACGGACATTATCAGTATACACCGGAAAGAATACGAAATCAGCCCTGACGCCGGGGATAAGATCATCGTTGGTGAAGCGCCGGGCTGTCTGCACTATTTGGGGGATCACGGGCAGTTAAAGGACGCGCTTTATTTTAGTTCAAGCATAGATCGTACCGTTCAGGTGGCTATAAGTCTGCGCAAGGACAGTTCCCTGCGCTTCTATTCCGCCGACGTGGGGGAGCGCAAGCGCACGTCGCTTGCCAACATACGCTACAAACGCGAAGACCGCTGGGCGAATTACGTTAAGACCGCCCTGTTCATCTTTTACGAAATGGGCTGCAAGCTGCACGGGCTTAACGTTACGATTCTGGGAAACATACCCAAACACCTGGCGCTTTCATCCTCGCAGGCGCTGGAAGTTGCCTCCGCGCTCGTGCTGCGCCGCTTTTTTCTGTCAAACATGGGCGACAAGGAACTTCTGGGACGGCTCAACGCGGCGCACTCCTCGTTTTATGAGGGCGAAAATAAAACGGTCGACTACCTCTGCATCATGAACGCGCGGAAAAACAATTTCCTGGTGATAAACGAAGAAAAACTTGACGTTACCCGTATAAAAAATCCGTTTAGCAAGCATAAAATAATGATTTTTGACTCCCGCGTACCGCTTATCGACGTTGAATCGGAACTTCGGCTGCGCCGCAAAGACATAAAAAAAGGCCTTGAACTACTGGCAAAGAAGAGGCAGGGTTTTAGCTTCAAGGATTATACACCGTCCGATCTTGACGAAATGATGGGGTCTCTGAACGAGGAGGTCAGGCGGCGGAGCCTGTTTGTGGTACAGGAAATAATGCGGATACACGACATCGAAAAGGCGCTGATCGAGAAGGATGCCGACGCCTTCGCCCGCACTATTTACCATTCGCACGAGGGGCTGCGCGACATGTACGAAGTTTCCTGCCCGGAAACCGACTGGCTCGTCAAGCGTGCGCAGGAAACGCCCGGCATAATCGGGTCGCGTCTGACTGGCAGGGGTTTCGGCGGCTGCACTTACGCGCTTATCCACGCCGATGCGCTGGACGATTACCAAAAGAAGTTCGAGGACTACGAGCGCATATTCGGCTTCCACCCGGTAAGCTACGAGGTGCAGCCCGCGTCCGCGGCCAGGGTACTGCCGCTCTAGCGGCCCGCCTCCTTATCCCCGCCCAGGCTGTCAGGTAAGCGACAGGCGGGCGCGGGCCCCGCTCAAGAAAATCAATCGAAGCCGAAGGAGACCGAAACCGCCCGTGCTCAGGCCCCCGCCTGAGTGTCGGGGCGGCGCGGAGCCTTGAAGACGGGAAAGGGAAAGCGTTATAGTTATAACTATGATTATTTAAGAAAACGAGAAATTATACCGGAGGTTGGTATGGGTGAAGAGAAATTGGATTTTTCCGTTGAGGAATTGGGGCCGCGTAACATACTATCGCCTATCACGATGTCGAAGAATCGCGGCGATTTTATCGCGAACTATGTTTCGGACGACGATCTTATCCGCTTTGATACTAACGTAAAGCTGGGGGAACAGCCGGCTATAGAGCGGGGCGCGGTACTCGAAAAGGCCGGCCCCCGCGAGATGATATACTTCATGCCGGAGCACGTTCACGCGGGTATCGTGACCTGCGGCGGACTTTGCCCCGGCATCAACGACGTTATACGCGCGGTCGTGCGCTGCCTGTGGTACCACTACCGCGTCAGGCGCATCACCGGCATCAGCTACGGCTACAAGGGCTTTTTGCCCGAATACAGCTACCGGACACGAGAGCTGACCCTTGACTTTGTCGATGACATCCACAAGATAGGCGGTACCGTGCTGGGCACGTCGAGGGGCGGCGGCAAGGAAGTCGGGAAGATAGTGGACGCGATAGAGCAGCTCAACCTGAATATGCTGTTTACGATAGGCGGGGACGGCACGCAGCGCGGCAGCCTTGACATCGCGGACGAAATCGAGCGCCGCCGCCTGAAAATATCCTGTATAGGCATACCGAAAACTGTTGACAACGACTTTTCGTTTATACAGAAGTCCTTCGGCTTTGATACCGCCGTCTCGAAGGCGGTAGAGGCGGTCGCCTCCGCCCACATGGAGGCCAAATCCCAGCCAAACGGCATAGGCCTGGTCAAGGTGATGGGCCGGGAATCCGGTTTTATCGCCGCGCATACCGCGCTGGCGAGCCACGAGGTGAACTTCGTGCTTATCCCTGAAGTTCCATTCGACCTTGAGGGCCCCAACGGCTTCTTTGAGCACCTTGAACGCCGCCTGCGCAGCAGAAGCCACGCGGTGATCATCGTAGCCGAGGGCGCGTTGCAGGACGTGCTCGCCAAAAATTCCGGCACGGACGCGTCGGGCAACCTCAAAATGGTCGACGTGGGCCCGTACCTGAAGGAAAAGATCGAAGAATACTTCAAAAAGATCGACATGGAAATAACGCTTAAGTACATAGACCCCAGCTACCAGGTGCGTTCCGCAGTCGCTGTCCCGGTAGATTCGATATACTGTGACCGGCTGGGCAACGCGGCGGTTCACGCGGCCATGGCCGGAAAGACGAAGGTAGTGATCGGCCTAGTGAACAACGAGTTTGTACACCTGCCGATCAAGGCGGCCGTTTCGCGCCGCAACCACGTCGATCCCGAATCGAGCCTTTGGCGCGATATGCTGGACGCGACCCACCAGCCCATCCTGATGACAAACGCGTCGGCGGGCGTCAGCTTCAGGGACGGCGGCCTGTACAAACCCAAACACTAGCCTTCCCCGCCGGGGGCGGTCGGCAGTGCCAACGCTTCGCGTTGGATTACGAAGTTTGCTACTCCCCGCTCCGCGTTGAGCTTAACGCAAACTCCGTCTGCCGCAGCGGGGGGAATGGCGCTATAGCCGCTGCGCGGCAACTCATTTGATCCTGAGGTTTAGCGAATATGTAGGTTGATGTACCGTGATTACGGACCGCAGGTCTTACAGCAACAGGTTTCGGCGTGAATTTGCAGGGAACAATAACATAGCGATAATACAGGACTTAAGGAACAGGCAAGAAGAAACCGTCTATGACGAAGAGAGGTATAAGAAACGGGGCTGGAAGATAGTATTTTTGGGAATCTGAAAGAAAACCGCCGGACTAAAGTCCATAGGCGTTTAATTTCGGATCAAAAGGTCCGCGAATTAAACAAATTAACGCGAATTATTGAAACAAACTCTGTTTAAATTCGTAAAAATTCGCGGACAATTTCCTTTATGTAAAAGCATATGGACTAAAGTCCGGTATTAGAAACCGGATATAAACTTTTTAGGCCTTATTCGCAAAGTCTGGTTTAATACCCCGCCGAACCTTCGGTTCGCGCTTGCCGCGGCTCACGTAAGGCAAAGCCTACAAAGATTTGGTATTAAACCAGACGATATTATAAACTTCCTT
>JAISLM010000116.1 GCA_031290855.1 Spirochaetaceae bacterium | reverse complement strand
TTTTTCAGGCTAAAGCCTTGCAAAACTGCGTTTTTTAAAGGTTGCTGTTCCAAAACTGAAGTTTTGGAACAGCCTCAAGTCTAGCTCCTTTCACGGTTTTTTTATATGCGCTGGCCCTGCATTATCAGCTTGACTCTCTCCCCAAGTCACGTTATTATAATATCTGTTCCAAAGCTTTAGTTTTTGGGAGACAAGCCTTGCTTGTCAGGGTTTTTAGATTGATAGACCCATTGTCCGTTACGGACGGCGGGGCGGAAAAACGGAACAAGGAGGAACCATGACAACTCACTTGCCTGACGGCGTACCATTAGGCATCCCTAACAGTACGGCATACGCCGCGCCACAGGCGGCGCTGTTTTCGATGACCAAATCCGTCATGGAAGACCAGTTGCTACCCCCCCCCCCCCATTTTTAAATGTTTAGCTTTAGTTTCCATCCGGCTTCTTAATTTTTTATTACTCATTAATCATCATCTTAAATATTTCCCAATAGCTGTCATCAATTCGGTAAACGGTGTTTTATACCATACGCGCGTAAAACCATCCCCCAACCGCCTTACCCGTATCGAAGGCGCGCATGGCGTCCTCCCCGGCGGAACGTTCAGCATCGCGGGCCGAGGGCCCAATAAAGCCGGAAAAAAACCGAAAGCGGGCGTGTATGCTGCGGCCGCGGACGGCACTGTACAGAAGGTAACGGGAAATCTTTTAGAAAACCGTCCTTCCCGCCCGCGGCGCGGATGGCACATTCAATTAAGGCGTGAAACACGGTCTGGGCGTAAGGCTTCACTCAGGCTGAGGATATGTTCGGCTATAGTACGCGCAGTATTGCGTACAAATGGCGTTATGTGCAATGGAGGAAAAAATATTCAAAGAATTCAATAAAAGACTTAATTTTATAGTTCTAAATTGGTATATAACTCATGTTACCGCGAGCTATTAAATGATACCAAAAATTCATCAAAAAAGGGGTAAACGCGGGTAAATTTGACACAAATTTTAGAATATTTTTATCTATAAAATACTCTCCGCGTAACATGAGTTATTTAAATATGGTTTTTGCCCACATTTGTGGTTAAAACAACGACATGGATTATGTCGTTTATATCTTAATACGGCGGGAATGACCGCACGGCTTAAGGAAGGCCGAAGGGAGTTTTATTATGAAGTTCGACAAAAGAATTTTCTCGGAAATGACGGTAATGGTACTGTTATGCGGGTTTGTGCTGGCTGGATGTTCAACAACAAAATACATTCAGACGGAAACAGAAACTACAAAAATAATTTATGAAGCTGCTTCTGAATTAGTTCGTTCGCGAGAAGGCGGGATTACAGCAGGCGCACTTATATCAGGTTTGGGAAACAAATTTTCCGGACTAAAATCAGCCTCTTTTCTGGCAATCCAAGTTGATCTAATTACCGTTAATTATCAGGGAACAAATTATATGATTAAATGTATTATGGATTCAGGTGAAACTGTTAGGGGTACCGGCAGTTCTGTAAGCATGGTTGGGGAGACTACCGTTGTGACGAGTATTGTTTCCGTCTACACTTTAATTGAAGATCCTGATCAAAGCACACAGTAAAAGTAAAAATAATGCAATGCGCGCCCCAGTTCCGCTGGGGACGCCGCCAGTAGCGGCTCGGCCTCCGCAACGGCTAGGTCATTCCGCTACGCGCCCCAGCGTAGCTGGGGAACATTCCCACGGTCACTACACCCACAGTTTGTCGGCCCTGGCCTTTGCTACGCAAAGCCCTTATTCGGGCCGCCAAACCGTCGTAAACAGCCGGAACTATTGGTGAACTACAGGCGGTCCACAGCAGGATACGGGAACCGGGAGCGGCCCTGGCCGGTGTGCGCACGGGTTATTGCCCTGGGAAAAGAGTTTTTGGACATGGCGTACGAAAGTCCGTTGAGCCGATTGACGTAAGGCGAAAGACAAGGGGGCCGGCATGAGATGAGCAGAATTATTACAAGGCGCGCCGGAGGCGGCAGAGGCGGGGAGCTTTTCATAAGGTAAAATTTTGCGGGTCAAGTTTAGAGCTTGCCGTGCGAAGGCTCATTTTCTGGCATTCGTGAAATTTTTTGGTCGTTCACGAAAACTTTAGGGGAGGGTTTGTGGGATGGGCTGCATTTAAAACCAAACGCTCTTGTCATACCGGTCGCAATGCGTGTGCGGGCGGCAGAAACTCTGTCGTTAGCCTGCCGCCGTTTTTACTTTGACCGCCTTGGATGAAACCCGCCGGCGGGCCTAGAATATTGCTACTACGCTGCCGTCTTGCCATTTGCCGCTGATAAAATCCCTGATTTCGGCGGAGGTGAGCGCGTCACGCAGAGCCAGGATTCGCGGGTCGGTCTCCATACCTTTCCGCACGACGACGATGTTGACATAAGGGGAGTCGGCGTCCTCGATGACGATAGAATCGTCTACCGGGCTGAGGCCGGCGTCGAGGGCGTAGTTCCCGTTTATGCAGGCCGCGTCAACGTCTTGCAGGCTTCGGGGGAGCTGGGCCGCCTCGATCGCGCGGAATTTGATGTTCTTCGGGTTTGATACGATGTCGAGTTCGGTAGCCTCAAGCCCCGCGTCCGGTTTCAGCGTTATCAGTCCGTTGTCCTGGAGCAGCAGCAAGGCTCTGCCGCCGTTGCTGGGGTCGTTAGGTATAGCTATCGTAGCGCCCGAAGGAAGCGCGTCAATGCTGTCGTACTTGTCGGAGTACAGGCCGAAAGGCTCGATGTGTACGCCGAAGGCGCTGACAAGGCGGGTGGTCCACTCGTCATTGGACTGCAGGTACGGTATGTGCTGAAAGAAGTTGGCGTCAATGTCGCCTGAAATCAGCGCCGTATTCGGCGTCACATAGTCGGTAAACTCGATTATCTCAAGTTTGATCCCGCGGGAGGCAAGATCGTCCACAAGCTCGGCCAGCATTTCTGCGTGCGGTACCGGCGTCGCGCCGATTTTCAGCACCGCGGCCTTGGGCTCTTTTTCCCCTTTTGCGATGACGGGAAGGGCGGAAGCGACTGCCAGCACGAAGGCCAGTGCCGCAATGGTAATTCTTTTCATAATTCCTCCTAAATATAGAATTATTTTTATTTTTAACCCCCATACGAGGGTTACCTACAAATTTAACCGGCCCTGCCGTTTTAGCGGGCGCTAGCGTTTCGAGAGCAGACGCCGGGTGATCAGCGTGCCGGCGGCCTGAAAGAGTTCTACCAGCACGAGGATCACTATCACGGCGGCAAGCGTTACCTCCATGCGGAAACGGTAGTAGCCGTAGCGTATCGCCATGTCGCCCAGTCCCTCGCCGCCTATCGCGCCGGCCATCGCGGAATAGCCGATGACCGTGATTATCGTGAGCGCCAGCCCGGAAACGAGGGCGGGCAGGGCTTCCGGCACCAGCACCTTCCATACGATCTGCGCGTTCGTCGATCCCATAGCGTGCGCCGCCATGATCACGCCGCTGTCAACCTCCTGCAAAGCGGACTCTGTGATGCGCGCAACGAAGGGAGCCGCCGCTATCGCCAGCGGTATGATAACCGCTGTGGGGCCGATGCTGGTATGGATGATCAGCCTGGAAAGCGGCATCACCAGCACCATCAGGATGATGAACGGGAAAGAACGCAGCACGTTTACCAGACGGGACAGCACGTTGTACAGGATGCGGCGCGGACTAAGGCCGGCGGGCGAGGCGCCGTACAGCACGATACCAAGCGGAAAGCCCATGATACAGGCAAACAGCGTGGAGACAAGCGTCATGTATAAGGTTTGCGCCGTACATTTTGGCAGCAGCGCGATTATGTCCTGCATTCGTTACCCTTTTACCAGATTTTTTGCCGCGTCCGTTTTCGGATCGTCAAAGACGGACGCGACCGTTCCCGTCTCTACGATCCGTCCGCCGTCCATTACCGCAACATCCTGGCAGATTGACCGGATAACTTCCATCTGATGGGTGACCAGGATCACGGTGATGCGGAGTTGGCTCTGTAGATCGCGGATCAGGGACAGGATCGATCTGGTGGTCTGCGGGTCGAGGGCGCTCGTCGCCTCGTCGCAGAACAGCACACGGGGGCGCGGGGCTAGGGCGCGCGCTATCGCCACGCGCTGTTTCTGCCCGCCGGACAGTTCGCGCAGGCGCGAGGCAGCCTTGTCGCTGATCTGCACCATGTAGAGCAGTTCTTCGACACGGGAATCGATCTCCTTTCTGCTAAAACCGGCGATTTCGAGCGGGTAAGCTATGTTGCCCGTCACGTTACGCGATGAGAAAAGGTTGAAGTTCTGAAAGATCATCCCCATCTGCCGCCGCCGCATCAAAAGCGCCGTGCCTTTAAGCGTATCGACCCGCTCGCCCCCGTAGTAAAGTTCCCCGCTGTCAGGCCGCTCCAAAAGGCTCATCATACGCAGAAGTGTGGACTTACCCGCGCCGCTCCTGCCGATTATGCCAAAGATACAGCCGTCGTTTATCGTAAGGTCCGCGTCCGCCACAGCCTCCAGACCCGCATAACGCTTCGTAAGCCCCTTAAGCCTAATCATAAAAAAACAATACCTCATATCGCTATCCCGTTTCAATATAGAAGACTTATATTAGTATGTCAATGTGTTTAATATGAAATGGCGGGGGATAGTCCGCGTTCATTTCGCTTGAATTTTCTTTGGTCTGACTGTATAATTTTTAAAATCTTTATATTGAGAGGTGTTTTATGGCTTACAAAGTTACTGACGAGTGTGTTAATTGCGGCACTTGTGAAGACGACTGTCCATCGGAAGCTATTTCCGAGAAGGACGGTATCCGCTGGATCGATCCTGACAAGTGCGCCGACTGCGGTACTTGCGTGGATTCCTGCCCAACGGAAGCAATCAAAGAGGTTTAACGACCAGGGGCCGGGGCTTGTGCCCCGGCTCTTTAGTCGCGGGCGGTTCCACGGGTATGTTTACGGCGGCGGGATGTTAGTTAGGAGGCTCTCCGGTGTCCGGCCCGCGGGACGGTCGACGGGCCTGTTTCACGCCGTAGTGCGCCGCCCTTTTTCTTGCTTCATTAAAATTTTTTGTTTCACAGATAGTTCTTCCGCAAAAAGACTTAAATCTTATTTAAAGTTTGTCGTGTGTTTGTTCGCGATCCTGTTCCTTGTTCCGGTCCGCGTCGTTCCTGACGAAGAAACGGCGGGGGCGCTGCCGTTGATCGGGCGCCTTGATACGCGGGACGTGATGTTCAAACAGTTTTCCGCCGACGTGGCGCTGGGACGCAGGGCGGTGTTTTCCAGGCGGGGGGACGCCGCCGCCGAAGAGTTGGCGCGCGGATTGATCCTTTACGCTTACACGCCCGGCGCGGAAGACGATTTCCTGCGGATTGCCGCCCGGTGTAACATCCCTTACGACGCGATAGCCACGCTGAACCGGCTGTCCCGCATACCGTCTTTTCCCGGCGACACGCTGATACTGCCCACGATGCCGGGTATCTTTATACCTGAAGAAGCGGGAAGCGACCTTGAAAAGCTGATACTGTCCGGCAGGGGCGGCAACGCGGGCGCGTCCATCGTGGTAAACCTGCCGGGAGAAAAGCGGCGCTACAGATTCATCCCCGGCGACACCTTCACCCCGAATGAAAGGGCTTTCTTCCTCAATCCCGGTGTTTTCCGTTTTCCTTTACAGAAATTCACGCTGACAAGCGCTTTCGGACGGCGGATAAGCCCGATAAGCGGACGGCTTTCCACCCACAACGGCCTCGATCTTGCCGCGCCCGCCGGGACGGATGTTTACGCCGCCAGGGACGGGACGGTGATCGAAACGTCCGAAAATTCCGTTTACGGAAAGTATGTCGTGATCGAGCATGAGGGGGGGTGGACCAGTCTGTACGGCCACCTTTCCAGCATAAACACGGGCTTGCGGAGCAAGGTAAAAGCGGGCATACTGATAGGGCGGGTCGGTTCTACCGGTTTGTCGACAGGGCCTCATCTTCATTTTGAACTTCGGCAAAACGGCAGGGCCCAGGACCCGGTCAGACTGCTGGGCGGGGTAAAGGGGCAAACGGAGTAGTGGGCGAGGCAAACGGTAGATGAAAAATATCAAAATCTGCGCGTTTTTTGTGTTATTTCTGCTGAATTCGGCGCTGTACGCCGAAAAGGTCCGCGTTCTTATCAAAGACAGAATCGAAGTGAACAGCGATATGCCCGCCGGCGTTTCGGTTTCACTTGCATATAACGATTCCGTACTGATCTTCCTTCAGCATGACTTGCGGTTCATACGCGGGGTGGAACTGGAATTTACCGCGCCGCAAACATGGCTGCCTTATCAGGGAAGCATAGCCTTCGGGCTATACTCAAACCTGGACAGCGCCCCCCTCACAAGCCCCGCCGAAATTGAATGTACGCCCGTCATATTCGATCCGATTCCCGACAAAATACAAACCGTCTACCAGATACCGTTGCGCGTCCGGCACGGCTTGCGCGGCACGCCCTACCTTACGCTGCTCAAATCGCCGATCCTGCCGGAAAGCTTTCCGCTTCTTTTCAGGCTGACGCCGATAGTGAAGGGCTGGAACAGGGAAATAGAAACGATGCGCTTTCAGTTTAACGTCAAACCGATATTCAGCGACGAGGGGGCCTTGCTCGTCAACGTGCACCGTCCCGAATTCCTGCCTAACGGAAACTACACGATGCTTATTGACGATCATCTTGTCGAAAATCCCGGAGAGGAAGCCCTGGTCAGGGAGGGGGAGCATACCCTGACGCTGCTTTCCTCGGACTACCGCACCGAAAACCGCCGTTTTGTGATAGAACGCGGCAAGACGCTGAATCTTTCCGTCACGCTGCAAGACTTAACCCCGCTCGTTATCTTTGAAGCGCCGGCGCTGGCGCGTATATTCATTGACAACACGTCCGTGATGCGGACTGCCTCGCCGCTCGCCATTGATCCCGGCGTACACGACATCCGCATACAGCTCAGCGATTATACGATCATCAAAACCGTCACTATAGAGAAGGGCAAGACTTACCGCGTGGCCTTTATAGTTGATATGCAGGTGTCGGAGGAATGAGGTTCTTCATCCTGGCCTCCACTGTTGAAAAACGGTTTCTTGCCTGAGCCGCCCTCCGCGGCCTGTTCAGCTGCGATCCCGACCGCGTGGACAGCATAATCGTAGGTCAGAAAAACCCCTATACCTTTTTCGGCAAGCATAGCCCGGGGTTTTTCTCCTATCCGTACGGCAATCACACCCATGCAGTCTTCTATTACAGATATAGCAGCCTTCATCGTTTCCCCGTGTTCCCCGCACTCTTCCGGCCCGGAACAGCATCGGGGAATTTCCCGGCGCTCAAAAAGCGTAACCCTTCCCTGAGAGTATTCAAAGACATAAAACACCGCCGTATGCCCGAAATGCATATCAACAAGGTAGCCGTTTTTTGAGGCTACGGCGAAACGCATAGACTGTTCCGGGCCGTTGTGTTTTATTTTTACCGGCTGTTCCGCGCCGCGGTTTAGGGAAAGTGAAATGTCGTTGTCCAGCGTACCTGCGGCGTCGGCCCGGCACTGCCTGCAATGATACATCTGGGGCAGTATGGATTCGCACCGTTTTCTCATCCGCATAATGGAGGCGTTGCTTACCAGGGGTAAATGTTCAAAAATGCTGCCCTTGACCGGGATAAGCTGCATTATGTTGGAAATATCCGCTCCCAGCCCGGCGGTGGTTTTTACCACTTCAGGTATGTGCGCGTCGTTTATTCCCGCCAGCATCACAACGTTAACCTTGCAGACCATGCCCAGTTCCACGATGCGCCTGATGCCTTCAAGCTGGTTTTCCAGAAGAATCTCCGCCGCTTCTATTCCCTTGTAGTTTCTGCCGTTAAAAAACACATGGCGGTAAATACGCCTTCCTATCAGCGGCTCCACCGCGTTTACCGTTACCGTCACATGGGATATGCCCAAAGCCTCAAGTTCACCGGCATAGCGTGGCAGGGCCAACCCGTTTGTTGAAATACAAAACGTTATGTCCGGCTCGGCATCACGTACAAGGGTCAGTGTCTCCTTGAGCGTTTCAAAATTGGCAAGGGCGTCTCCCGGTCCCGCTACACCCACAACATCAGGTTTTCCGATTCTTTCTTTCGCCAGCATATAGCGGTCCAGTGCTTCGCGGGGCGATAAAACCTTTGCGGTAACGCCGGGGCGGCTTTCGTTTGGGCAGTCGTACTTTCGCACACAGTAGTTACACTGGATGTTGCAGGCCGGAGCAACAGGCAGATGGATGCGGCTGTGCCCGCCGCCGCATCCGGAAAAACAGGGATGGCTCGCCGATTTAAGCAAATTGGCGGCTTTTTTCGAATCAACAATACCCATACTACACCCCCGCGAAGGATTTCCGGTATGTCCCGTTCAATAAACAGCACGGCTTCCGGTTTCCGTCATAATTCCTACAAATACTATAGGATAATATCAATATTATCCATGCTCGTCAACCGGAAAAACTGTGCCAGGTACGGGCAGGTTTTGTGGTGCAAAAATTCAAAAGCATGGAACGTTTAAGTCTTGAGGGTACGGGTAATGAGTTAAAGTTATTTGCAAAGTCTGCTACTTTCAGGAAGATAACTATATTGCCCGTCCGTTCTGTTTTTAAAAACGGATATCTTTCCACGCCAAATAGTCCGCTCCAAATCCCCGGCGACAGATGTTTTCTTTCAATCTTTTGAGGCTTTCCCAAAACTTCAGTTTTGGCGATGCAGGCTTTGCCTGTCCCAAAACCGTGCGCATTAGTGCACAGTCAATTAGTTTTGGGACAGACTCAGTCTTACCGCCTGCCCTTGAAGGCGGAGTTTTTGCGGGGTATAGTGGTAGCTGCCGCGCGTTTATGCGTGGGGCCTGGTTTTACACTTTTTTAAGATTACGGAGGGGCGATGGCTCATTGTGTATCCGCCGAGGCGGAAAAGATACTGGACAGGGAGTTTCCTGTTCTGGACAAGGGATTTGTCCGCCTTGTCGATTACCTGGGTTCGGACCAGCGGGTGGTCCAGTCGGCGCGGGTTTCCTACGGCGAGGGGACGAAGACTTACCGCGAGGATGCGGGCCTGATCGATTATCTGTTACGAAACCGGCATACAAGCCCCTTCGAGCAGGTCGTCCTTACCTTTCACCTGAAGATGCCGATCTTTGTGGCCCGCCAGTTGGTGAGGCACAGAACGGCGCGGTTGAACGAGATTTCCGGACGCTATTCCGTGATGAAGGACGATTTCTACCTGCCGTCCGCAGGCGACATCGCCCCGCAGAGCAGTGATAACAGGCAGGGACGCGGAGCGGCGGCGCTGCCTCCCGCCGGGGCGGACGCGGTACGGAAAGCTTTCGAGGCGGGGCAGAAGGAGTCCTACGCGGCTTATTCCAGGCTGATAGACTCAGGGCTCGCCCGCGAGCTTGCCCGGATCAACCTGCCGCTGTCGCTGTACACGGAGATGTACTGGCAGATAGACCTGCACAACCTGTTCCACTTCCTGCAACTGCGCCTGGGCTCCCACGCGCAGAAGGAGATACGCCTTTACGCGGAAGTCCTCCTCGATATATGCCGTAAGGTCGCGCCCCGTTGCTGCGAATCGTTTGAACGCCACGTTCTGGGCGGCGCGAGTTTCTCCAGGGACGAGATGGCCGAGCTTAAAAGGCGGCTCGCAGGCGGCGGAGGCTGCCTTCTGGACGGCAAGGCGCTGGAACGTCTTGAAGAAAAGCTAAATGGCCGATAAGTATTTTCCCCTGTCAAAGGAGGCGCTCGAAGAAGCGGCAAGGCGTTTTTCCACCCCCTTCTATATATACGACGAGAAGGCGGTACGCGAAAACGCGCGCCGCATCAACGCGGCTTTTGGCGTCTTTCCCGCTTATCTAAACTACTTTGCCGTGAAAGCGATGCCGAATCCGGTGATGCTCCGCCTCCTCCGCGAGGAAGGCTTCGGCGCGGACTGTTCCAGCCTCACCGAGCTGCTGCTGGCGGAGATGTCGGGGCTCGGCGGGGAGAGCGTGATGTTTACGTCCAACGAGACGCCTTCCGCCGAGTACCTGAAGGCGCGGGAACTGGGCGCTATCATCAACCTTGACGACTTCACCCATATAGAATTCGTTGAAAAGACGGCGGGGCTGCCGGAAATGCTGTCGATCCGCTACAACCCCGGCCCGCTAAAGCTGGGTAACGCGATCATCGGCAATCCGGTCGAGGCGAAGTACGGCTTTACCCGCGAACAAACGCTGGAAGGTTTCGCCCTGTTGAAAAAAAAGGGCGTGCGGCGCTTCGCCCTGCACACTATGGTCGCTTCAAACGAGCTGAACGTCTCCTACCACGTCGAGACGGGCCGCCTCTTGTTTGATCTGGCCGTTGAAATCAGGCGGAAGACCGGTATTTCGCTTGAATTCGTTAACCTTGGCGGCGGGGCGGGCATCCCGTACAGGCCGGAAGACACGGCGCTGGATTACGGGGAGCTTGCCGCCGGCCTGAAAGAAGCCTTCGACCGGATCATGGTTCCCGCAGGGCTTGAAAGGACGGGCGTACGTACCGAATGGGGACGGGCCGTGACGGGACCTTACGGCTGGCTTGTAACGCGGGCGATCCACCGCAAGGATATCTACCGCAGCTACATCGGCGTGGACGCTTCTATGGCGGACCTGATACGTCCGGCGATGTACGGCGCGTACCACCACATCAGCGTAGCCGGCAAGGAGGACGCGCCTGCCGCCGGGCTTTTCGATGTTGTCGGCAGCCTCTGCGAAAACTGCGACAAGTTCGCCGTCCAGAGGCCGCTTCCGGCGATTGAGACGGACGAGACCTCAGGCGATCTGCTCGTCATCCACGATGCCGGCGCCCACGGCAGGGCGATGGGCTTTAACTACAACGGCAAACTCCGCTGCGGCGAACTGTTGCTCCGCCCGGACGGCTCCCTGGTCCGGATACGCCGCAGGGAAACCCCGGAAGATTTGTTCGCGACCCTTTGCTGCCAGTGAGATCCGGCCTCAGCCGCGAAGGAAGGGCAGAAACAAGGCCAGAAGACACACCGCGACAATGATGATTAGCAGAGTCGCCTTTGCTTTCGTATCAGCCAGTGAAGTAAATATGCCGAATCGCCGGCGCGGAAGGTCCTCGTACAGGGAGCGTACGCGCCGGCTGGCTTTCTCAAGACGCTTTTCACGGGAATAATGGAATACCAGATCGCGCTCGCCGATATTGGCCTCGTCTACGGGCCGCAGTTCCGGCCTTGGGTTTTCTTTCATACGCGCTAGCGTCTGCCCGTCATCATCCGTATAGGATCGGCGCGGAAGCGGACGAGGAAGTAAAGCCACCCGAAACCGAAGCCGGCAAGATGGGTTAGGTGGGCCACCCCGTTTGCGATGCCGAAGATCGTTGAAAACAACTCTATCCCGGTAAAGGCGAGAACCATTACCGGCGCGCGCAGGGGCAGGATGCCCCAGATGTACAGCACCGATTCTGGGAAAAACGCCGCGAAGGCGAGCTGAACCGCAAATATCGCCCCCGAAGCTCCCAATAACGGTATTAAGGCCGCACCCGTGAACAGGAAAACCACAAACGAAAAGAAGCCCGCCAGTACGCCCGTTACGAGGTAGTAAGCCAGGAACTCTTTGCTGCCCATGTAACGCTCGGTTTGCACACCGAATACGAACAGCGCGAGCATATTGAAAAGTATATGGCTGAAACTCGCGTGCGCGAACATATATGTCACAAATTGCCAAACCCAGCCATGCAGCACCAGAACCGGCGTCATCGCAAGCAGGCCCCCCAGCCTCGGTGACAAGTATTGCAGCATAAAAACTACGGCATTAACGCATATCAGCGCGAGGGTCACGTTGTTATAGCTGTATGCGAACGGTTTGCGTATCAGGTTCATGCCTCCAGTGTACAATCCAATCCTGATATTTTCTAGCGGCGGCAACATTAATAATGAGTGAATAGCAATGATTGTCGCTTCCTGGGGAGGGGAGGAGGAAGAGGGGCGGAATCCCACGTAAAAACCTGACTATAGGGAGGCTTTCCCAAAACTGAAGTTTTGGGAAAGCCTCCTTGAAATTCGTAGTTTTGCAAGTATGAAAACCGGAAGGCCGAAGGCCTTAAAAACTGCAAGAACCTGTCTCAAACCAGTGCGCGTTAGCGCACAGTCAATTAGTTTTGGGACAGGTTCCGGGGCCTAAACTTTCTCCGGCGGAAATTACGGGGCTTATTCGCAAAACCCGGTTTAATACCCCGCCTTTCAGGGTAGACGTATCCCCCGGACGGGTTCGGTTTGGGGAGGAAATGGCGGCCGCTGCGGTTCCACGGGCGGATTATGCCGCCTATCCGGGCGCCAGGGCGACGGGAAGGGGGTATAGGCGGGAAAAAGCGGCCCCGGCCGCCTGTTTCCCGCTGCGGGGTCTGACCCCGCATACCGGGGAGTCCCCCGCCGCCGCTCGTCCGGCGGGGCGTTGCTTGATTACGGGTCTGACCCCGCATGCCGGGGAGTCCCCCGCCGCCTCACCCGCCTCCCCGCCGTCCGGCGCTTCCCCTTCCAGGATCCGCGACCAGTACCGGTCACCCCACAGGTGCCCCGTCCGTCCATTGTCACGGTTGTACCTCTGGGCAAAGGTCTGCTTCAGCCATTTCATTATCGCAGGCAGCTCAAACCCGTCCGCAGGCTTGATATAAAAGGCCAGCCGGTCGCCTGATAGACTCATCCCCCGGACCGCGAAGGCAAACCTGTGCGCGGTCTCCCGGAACACCCGGTCAAACAGCGCCAGGGCCCGGCCCCCGCGGAACAGGGATTCCCGGTTGTTGACGCGGCTACGGATTTCGTACCACACGCCCTGTTTCAGCATTCTTAAATGTCTCATGTAAATATATGGGCGCTTGCCTGCGGTTTGCTTGAAAATACGGAGAAAAACGGAAAGGAGCCGAAGGGGAAAGGCCCTTCCGGCGGCGCGGCTGGGTATCTTGTAAGCTTTGCGTCATTTACGAGGCTCGATCGGATGCGGACGTTTATTATCTGCGGTGGTTTGCATAGCAAACCTTGTTTGCTCGCAAACCCGTCTACTGCTATTTTTTTGTAGTTGCTGCCCACTCTAACCGCCACAAAACAGCGTCCGCGGCAAACCGCTATGCGGTTTGTGCCTGACGTTTTACCGCCTTTTTAACCCTAAAAGGAAGGATAAGGTGGGGAAGCAGCCCCTACTGCGAATAACGGATAGTAGTTGATGAGTACCTGGAGGGGGGATGGGATCGGCAGTGAGTAATTGGGGATGAGGGATAGACGCCGGGTAAGTCTGTCGCGTCCTGGTTTAAAGTTGACACATGGAGGTCAAAAGATGAGTGATGTGGTACGATACAGCGAAGCGTTTAAGCTTCGGCTTGTGGAGGACGTGGCTGCCGGGAAATACGCGAG
>JAISLM010000115.1 GCA_031290855.1 Spirochaetaceae bacterium | reverse complement strand
GTGTGTGTGTGTGTGTGTGTGTGTGTTGGTGGTGGTGGTGCAAGGGCCGTTACGCGGGCGCGTTTTTCGGGAAAACGCCCCTCAAAGGCCGCTTTTCCGGGATAATCAATATGTTTCAGGCGCATCATCGGCCCCTCCTAAAAACCCCCTCCCGTATCCAAAAAACAAAAACCCGGCTCCGTGGGGGACGGACGCGACGCGCCTTCCTTCAACGGGTAACCGGGCTTCAACCCTGCGGGACGAACGTCATGTCCGTCCCCAAAATCCACTGTTTCAAACCACCGGAGCCTGCCGCGCCCGGCTTCATGCCGTAAGTGCGCGATCCTGTTCCGTCCGGTGTTTTTATAGTGTAGCGGAGGCGTAGCTGTTTGTCAAGCTGGAAAAACAGTGCTTGTCGTTAATAAGTGATAAGTTCACCCCCAGGGCCGGCGGGCAAAATCCGTGTTCTGTTTGAGGCCGGGCATATCCCGCGGATCGCTTCAATTCATTTAAACGCTGTTGACACAAGCGCTTTTTCTTGTGAGCATTGAGCCTGTTCCAAAACTAATTGACTGTGCGCTAAAGCGCACGGTTTTGGACCAGGCTCTTGAAGTTTTTCAGGCTAAAGCCTTGCAAAACCGCGTTTTTTAAAGGTTGCTGGACAAGCGAAGCTTGTCTCCCCAAAACTGAAGTTTTGGAACAGCCTCCATTATCTAACTCATTGGACTATATGTTCACAGGGAGCGTTTATTATGAATAAAAAGATTTTGAATGCGGGCGCGCTGTCGCTGGGGAATCTAAGGGCAAGGCCTGTCCGCACGGCCTGCCTTGTGGTGGTGGCGGCGGTTCTGTCTTTTACGCTTTTTGGCGGGGCCGTGCTTGCCTTGAACCTGCGGCAGGGCCTGGCCGCGATAACCAAGCGCTTCGGCGCCGACCTGATGGTCGTCCCCGCGGGAAGCTCCAAAAAGGCCCAGGCGATATTGCTTCGCGGGTCGCTCAACTATTTTTACTTCGACGCGGACGTTGTAGACAAGGTTGCCCGGACCGAGGGCATAGCCTGCGCCAGCCCCCAGTTCTTCCTTACGTCCCTCGCGGAAGACTGCTGTGACGCGATGGTTCAGCTTATCGCGTATGACCCCCGTACGGATTTTGTGATACAGCCCTGGATATCCGAAAAGTACAGCAGGTCGGTGGAAGACGGGCAGGTAGTGGTCGGCAGCCGGATCACGGTCCGGGGGGACGACACGATAAGGCTGTTGGGGAATTTCTACCCGGTGGCCGCCAGGCTTTCAAGGAGCGCGAGCGGGCTTGACACCTCGATCTTCATGACTATGAACACGATGAGGCTTATGATCGGGCGGGCCCGCGCCGAGGGTTACGGCTTTTTGGACGAGCAGGAAAAGGAACTGCGGCGGGGGGCCGTTTCCGTCGTGCTTGCAAAGGCCGGGCCGCCGGCGTCCGCGGCCCGGCTTGCCCTGGCGATAGACCAGGAAATTGACGGCGTGGATGTCGTTGTGTCGGAGAGTATCTTTTCCAGCATCGCGGCGGCGCTTGGCGGCCTTGCGCGCTATATCCGCGTTTTCTCCGCCGCGCTCTGGGCGCTGTCCCTGATCGTGCTGGCGGCGGTGTTCTCCGGCTCGATCCACGAGCGTAAAAAGGAGTTCGCCGTGCTGCGTATCCTGGGGGCCACGCGGGGGAAGCTGGCCGGTATCGTGCTGGGCGAATCTTCCCTTGCCTGCATAGCCGGCGGCGTGCTGGGGATATTTCTCGCAAGCCTCGTGATCTTCCCGTTCAGTACGCTGATAAGCGAGCGCCTGGAACTCCCCTACCTTGACGCGCCCCTTCCAACGATAGTCCTGTTCGCCCTGGGAAGTCTCGCGCTCGCGGTTCTGGCCGGGTCCCTTGCCTCCCTCTATTCGGCGCTGCGTATAAGCGGGGCGGAAACGTACTTTACGATGCGGGAGGGCGAATGACGGAGCTTCTTGAACTTAACGAATTGACAAAAGTGTACAAGCGCGGAGGGAGAAACTTTTACGCGGTGAATGGCGCGAACCTTTCCGCCGGGCCCGGCGACTTTATCAGCATCATCGGGAGGAGCGGAAGCGGGAAAAGCACCCTCCTCAACATCAGCGCCGGCCTACTCCGCCCCACAGCGGGAACGGTTCTCTTTGAGGGGCACGACATCCACTGCCTGTCTGACAAGGAAGCGTCGTTCCTACGCAACGAAAAGATCGGCTATGTGCCGCAGGGCCAGAGTCTCCTGTCGAACTTCACCGTGTTTGACAATGTCAGCATCCCCTGGTTCCTTTTTAAGCGCGAGGGGGATGTTGAAGGCAGTGTCTTCATCCTGCTTGAAAAGGTGGGGATGCTCTCGCCCCATGCGGCGTGAGTCCGCGCCTGCGGAAAGAGCCGCGACATCCCAGCAGGCCGCCGCCGCGATCGGGAAGGCTATCAGGCCGAAGGAGGCTGAGATGCCGGAACTTGCTTTCCGGCAAAAGCGCCCGCTCAGGGAGGTAGCCGTCCGGCTTGACATAAGCCTGTCCGCCGCAAAGTCGCGGTCCAGCCGCCTGCGGCAAAGAATTACCGCGCTAGCCAGAGAACTGCTGGCGGACTAGACGGCGGACGGACGGACCCGTAAGCCCCCACACCACCACCACCACCATAAACCTGAACGCGGTGGATGGAACCCGCCGGGCGGGCGCTGGGAGGGCTTTTAGCGGGGGGCGAGCTTGCGTAAAGAGAGGCGGACGTCGATGTTTTCGCTGTCGAGGGCGTAGGCGCGTTCCAGATCGCGGCGGACATCCTCCGGCTTGCCGCCCTGAACGCGCCTGCATTGCGCCATCCAAAGGTAGATCCGGGCGCCGGCGGCGCGGAGAAAGGGGGAAGCGTCCGCGGGGAGCATCGCCGCCGCATCCTCCCAACAGCGCAGCGAGGCGGCAAACTCGCGGCGGGCGTACAGAAGCCGCGCCATGTTCGCGTAACGTTGCCAGGCCGGGATACCCCCGGCGCTTTCAAGCAAAGACGCGCCCTCTTTTATGTTCCCGTCCCTCACGAGCTGCAAGGCCCTGTGAAACGCCAAGGCCGGACTTTCCACCCGGTTTTGCGCCGCGAAATGTTGCAGGGCGGAGAGGTCCTCGTAGCGGCGCTGGTACTCAAAGAACCACGCGGCCCAGCGGTAGATCCGTTCATCGGCGGGATGGCGGTTCAGCAGCAGCCACGTTTCCGCAACAACGCGGTCCGGCGGCATCGTTTCTAGGCGGCGGCGCAGGTATTCCAGATCGAGAAGCGCCGACACCCCGGTAAACGGGTAGCCGGCCAGGATCGCGCGCACGCGATCCTCCGGCAAAAGGCGGGTGTACATCACAAGTCCCATGTTTACCGTGGCGCGGTCGTACTCGCCGTTTTCGCTCCCGGCAAGCAGTTGTTCAAGGAAGCGTGCCTTTTCGCCGTCGCCCGCCGACGTCGCCGCCAAATTGTACAGAACCTTGTCCCGCGAGGCGGCTTCCCCACGGATGCTTTCGCCGCCGTCAGAGACATTTTCCGCCAGCATCAGCCACAAACGCCTGGCCTCCTCCGTCTCGCCCGCCAGATAGAGCGCGGAAGCGGCGCGGGACAGGTCTTTTTCGCTTCCGGTCTTTGCCCAAAGCTCCGCCGCGACGCGGAGGTTCGCGAAGTCGAAAGAATAGCTGGCGATAAACGAGGCGGTTTCGGGCCGCAAAACCCTGCGGGGATCCAGCCGTGCAAGGCCCGCCGCCGCCTCCGCGATCCTGCCGTCCAATATCTTCAAAAGGGCCGCGTCAACAAGCATAGCCTCCCTCGCCCGCTCGGCAAGCCCGCCGCCGGAGGCATCCCGCCTGGCTCCGGTGAAAGCGTCGAACAGCGCCTCAACCCGGTCAACGGCGAGGGCGGAAGCCGGCGTATCGAAACTATCCGCGGCGGCGTACAGGCAGAAAGCGAGTGGAAAGAAAGATGCCGCCGAGAGAGGCCCGCTTTCGCCGAGCAGCCGTGCCGCCTTCACGTTCTCCGCGGCCCTTACGCCGGCGGAGGCGTCCGCGTCCGCCGCAACGGCCTCGGCGGACAACGCGGCAATCAGGGCGGAGTGCGGGTATTTGCCCCGTGCCAGACCCGTTGCGGCGCGGTAAGTTTCGGCGTACCGCGGAAACTCCTTTGCGAGCGCCCTGTAACGTTTCAGCAGCGAGAGCCATGCCTCGGCCCCCACAGCCGACTTTTGAAGCTCCGCCAGCAAATTACCGGCATGGACATGGTTCAAGCCACCGTTCACGCCCTCCATCGACAAAACATTGTCTAAAAGTTGCAGCTTATCGTAAAAATCCGCGGGCGACCCGCTTTTTGGGGCGGGAAAGACGCCCTTCCCCGCAAGAAAGGAAGTCCCCAGCGTGAGGCACAGGAAGAGCAGCAGAACGAGGACCCCGGCGACGCAGGCGGTTTTAAGCGCGGCTTTTTGTTTGGATCTGTTCACGGGCAACCCCAGCCTTTAACGGCCTCCAAGCGACTTCAGTACCCTTGTGACAAAGTTATCGGGTCTTTGGTTTTCGCCGAGCGGGACACCGCTGAATTTCCGCAGTTCCCCGCCTGAACCGTAAAAAAGGCCTATATCGCCCGCCCTGAAAACATAGTGCGGCTCGCAGACACTGTATTCCGTGTCCGCCGTCCGCACCGAAAGCAGGTTGAGCCGGTACTTTTTCCGCAGTTCCGTTTCGACCAGCGTCTTCCCGAAAAACGGCGCCGGTATTGAAAATTCAGCTATCGCGAGACTGCCGCTGACCGGCAGGTAAGACAACATCGTCGTAGAAAACAGAAGCGGCGTTATCCGCTTTGCCGCCTCGCGGTTCGGGAACACAATTTTCGTAGCGCCGACCAGATCCAGGATTTCGCCGTGGGTATCCGTCTCGGCCTTCACGATGATGCTTTTTATGTTGAGCTTGGCGCAGTAGCTTGTCGCGAGGACGGACGCCTCGATCTTGCCGCCAAGATCGATGATCACTACGTCTATCGAGTCGGGCAGAACCTTCCGCAGCGTCTCGACCGTCAAAATATCGAGCGCGACAGCGCTTACGGGGGCGTCCTTGTAAGTGTCGATCACGTCCCTGTCCTTATCGACAATAAGCACTTCGACATCCAGTTCCAGCAGTTCATCCAGGATACTCTTCCCGAAATGCCCCAGCCCCAGAATCGCGATCTGTTTCATGCCCCAAAACCCCCCGCGCGCCGTTGTTACCACGATTCAAAGTATCTTTTCCCCCAAAACAATAGTCAAGAGACAGGTTAGTAATGGGGAATGGCAGAGGGCGCAAACCGTCTTCTACCGGGTAACGATTTAAGCCGGGATGGGGTCAGACCCAGGCCGATCGCCAAGCTCCGTGTTAGCCGCCAGCCCCCGTATTCCATCCCTCATCCCCCTTCGCTAATTAATCATCACGAATTGCTCTAAACCATTACCGGGTAACGATTTAAGCCGGGAAGGGGTCAGACCCCGGCCGATCGCCAAGGTCCGTTTTAGCCGCCAGCCACCGTATTCCATCCCTCATCCCCCGTCGCTAATTAATCATCACTAATTGCTCTAAACCATGACAGGATAACGTTTTAAGCCGGGATGGGGTCAGACCCCGGCCGATCGCCAAGTTCCGTTTTAGCCGCCAGCCACCGTATTCCATCCCCCATCCCCCGTCGCCATCATCATTTATTCACCAATTCCCGTTGTTCGGGGCTTTTACGGGGGAAGGAATTACGCTATGATTCAGGTGTATAGGAGATAACTATGTTAAAGACGGTTAAATCGCTTGACCTTGCGGGAAAGCGTGTGCTTATGCGGGTTGATTTTAACGTGCCGATGAAAGACGGCGCGGTGCAGGACGATACGCGGATAGTCGCGGCGCTGCCGACTATCAACTATATTTTGGAGCAGGGCGCGAAGACCCTTACCCTTGTGAGCCATCTGGGCGACCCCGCGAAAGACGCCGACGCCGCCCGCGAGAAGGCAGAGAAGGCGGGCAAGGCCTTTGACGAAGTGGCTTTTATCGCGGGCAAATGCCGCATGAGGCCGGTGGCGGAATATCTTGCCGGGAAGCTGGGGAAGCCTGTCGTTTTTGGCGGAGAGGACGGTTGTTTCGGCAAGAAGGCTTTCATCGAGGCGCAGACGCCGGGTACGGTGATCATGCTGGAAAACACCCGCTTCCACAAGGAGGAGACGGCGAAGGACGGGGAGGCGCGGGACAGGCTGGCGCGGGAGCTGGCTTCCTACGGCGACGTGTTCGTCAACGACGCTTTCGGGACGGCGCACCGCGATCACGCTTCCACGGCGAGTGTCGCGAAGTTTATTCCCGCCGTGGCCGGTTTCCTGATGGAGAAGGAGGTCGCCTACCTTGAGCCGATAGTTACCGGGCCGGCAAAGCCGCTCGCCGCTATAATCGGCGGGGCCAAGGTGTCATCCAAGATCGCCGTGCTGGAAAGTCTTTTGAAGAACGCTTCCGTTCTCGTGGTGGGCGGCGGGATGGCGTACACCTTCCTCGCGGCGCAAGGTCACGGGACGGGGAAGTCCCTTGTCGAGCGTGACCAACTGGACACGGCGAAGCGGATACTTGCCGCCGCGGACAAGGCCAGCGTCAGGGTCGTGCTGCCCGTGGACCATCTGGCGGCGGAAGCCTTCGATCAGGCGGCAAAACCCGTCCCTGTGGACGGACTCGACCTGCCCGCCAACCTGATGGGTCTGGACGTGGGGGAGAAAACGATCGCGCTATACAGGAAGACGCTTGAAGGGATGAAGACCATCGTCTGGAACGGGCCTGTCGGCGTGTTCGAGTTCGACGCTTTCTCGAAGGGGACGGAGGAGCTTGCCCGGATCGTGGCGGACGCGACGGGGCGGGGTTGTATCACCGTGGTCGGCGGCGGGGATTCGGTGGCCGCCGTCAACAAATTCGGCCTTGCCGACAGGATGAGCCATGTTTCGACAGGCGGCGGCGCTTCGCTTGAGCTTCTGGAGGGCAGGAAGCTGCCCGGCATCGAGGTTTGCAAGGCTTAAAGGCGAGGCATGAAACGGTTTTTGCTCCTGCTGCCGGTATGTTTCTGCTTCGCTGTCGCCGGGCCTGCGGCGCGGGATACGGATCCCCGGACCGCCGGGGACGCCGTCGCCAGAGGGGAGGAGGCTATAGCGGCGCGTTATGTCGAATGGGCCGCGGACGCTTTTCGTGAAAAGCGTTTTTCCCAGGCCGAGGCTTTCCTGCTGCGCGCCGCCGATTACGCTTCGGTTTCTTCCGATCTTTCTTACCTGTTGGCCCTCGTCAAAAAGGAGCTTTCGGCCCCGGTACGGGAGGCGCTGGCGGCGGCGCGGCTCGCGCTGGCTACCGACCGCTGGGTTCTGTACTCGCGGGAGGACGCCGTATACGTCGAGGTCTGGGCTTTGATACGGCTGGGGCGCTGTAACGAGGCGCTCGACGAGCTTGCCGGCCTCGGCGAAAACGAGCGGACGGCGGAACTGCGGCTTTCGGCCCTGGGGCGTCTGCCCGGCACGGACGGCTTTTACACGGCGCTTGCCGCCGCGCTCGAGAAGTATCCTTACGAGCCGGCCTTTCCGCGCCTCCTTTTCCGCCGCGCCGCGGTCAGGGACGTGCCGGCGGGTGTCAGGGAGAGGGCGCTTGTCGATACGGCTCTAAAGAGGCTTCCCGCCCTGCTGCGGCTTGACGGCGACCTTGTCGTCTACGCGGCCCCGTTGATGGCGGACAGGGACGAGGCGCGGCGTCTGCTCGCCGCCTGGCGGGTGTCGGGAGGGGCGGCGCGGGAGCTTCGTGCCGCCTCCCTACCCGTCTCCCTTGATACAGGGCTCATCGGCGAGGACGAGGCGTTGGACGAGCTTTTTGCGGCGGATGACATATTTCCACAGCTTGACCGTGACACGCTTCTTGCCGTGTGGGAACTGCTACGCACGGAAGCGGCGCGGGACGAAGCGCGGCGGCGGCTTGCGGCGTTTTCCGGCGTGATCACAACGGACGGCGACGGGGACGGGGTAGTGAACGCCCGTGCCGAGTACCGGGACGGAAGGCCCGTCGCGTATTCTCTGGACGAGGATCAGGACGGGATCGACGAGTTGCTTGTCGTGTTCGAGGCGGCATGGCCTGTGAGCGCGGAACTGGCCTACGCGGACGGCGGCGAAACGGACAGCAGGGAACGGGTCTTTGTCGTCTGGGAAAAGTACCCGGCGCTTCGCGAGGCGGCGCGGGGTAAAACGCGCTATCTTTTCCGTCCGATGGACTTCAACTATCCCGCAGTGCGCTTTGAAACGCTCTGCGGCCCGGACGGTCTCCTCCTGCCTCTGCCGGAGAAGGGCCTTGCGATGTTTACCGAGTACCTCGCGCTTGCGAACGCCTACGGGATCGAGCGGCCCGGCAGCGATTTTCCCGGCAGCGTAGAACGGATTGAGTGCGAAGGCGGCGTGATCTTCTCGGTAAAGGAATACCTCGACGGGCGCCTTGTCGCGGAAACCAGTTATGAAAGGGGCTTGCCTGTCTATCAGCGTATAGACCTCGACCTTGACGGGCGGATGGAGACGGTACGGCGCTTTAAGCGGACGGAGGCTTCTTTTTCCGCGGCCGGCGGGTATACCGGGGTTTTGCCGGGCGAACCCGAAATCGAAGTTATCGAAAGCGATTGGGACGGAGACGGCTTCAGTGAGTACCGTGAAGAACAGTAAAACGCCGCAGGGCCTTCTATTGATCGTGTTTTTGTCATCCTGCATCTCGCTTAAGAGCGCGGAAGAACGGCTCGCGCCGCCCCGCCCCACGCGGGATTTTCGTATCGAACAGATTGAGGAAGCGGTCGAAGCCGAACCGGAAAGGGCGATACACCTTATCGGGATGTACGAGGCGATCTACGGCGCGGATGCGGCGGGCGGCGATGCGGACGCCTGGCGGGCGGCCGGCGGGAAGCTTGCCGCTCTGTGGGACAGGGCCGCGCGGAACCTGCGGGAACGGCAGGAGGCGGCGGTCGCCGAAAAACGCTGGGACGACGCGGCCTCCCTTGAACGATCGCTTGCGGCGCTCGGCCTCGGCGTCGAATACGGCGCCAACGGCGCATACCTGCTGGCGGAGGCGAAGGAGTACCTTGAGGACGGCAACGATCTGGCAGCCTTCCTGACGGCCGTGCGGGCTGAACGCTACGGGGCGCTTGGGGCGGAGGACGCCGTCCTGTTCCTTGAACGGGCTGTCAAAGCGCGGCAGCGGCGCACGGCGGCCCACTTCCTCCGCCTTGCCGACAGTCGTCAGGCCGCCGTACCGCCCGGTATACGCGCCTATGCCGAAGGCCGGGACAGCCCCGCCGACATGATAAAGGGTGTGGCCACCGTGCTCGTTGACCGGGGGATAAAGGTCGAGAAGGGGCGCGGCTTTAACGACAGGGTGCTGGGCAGCGCGTTCTTTGTGGACGCGGACGGCCTTCTGGTAACGAACTACCACGTTATCGCAAGCGAAGTTGACCCCGGCTACGAAGGGTACTCCCGTATGTACGTGAGGACGGGGGACGCGACTAGCCCCCGGATACCGGCAAAGGTGGTAGGCTGGGACAAGACGCTCGATCTTGCGCTGATAAAGACCGCCTACAAAAGTTCCTACGTGTTTTCTGTCGTTGACAGCATAAGCCCCGGCGTCGGCGATTCGATCCTGGCGATAGGGTCCCCCGTCGGGCTTGAGAAAACGGTGACGATGGGGATAGTCTCGGCGACAGGGCGCAGGCTCTTGCAGATAGGGGACGTTATACAGATTGACGCGGCGGTGAACCACGGGAATTCGGGCGGGCCGGTTATAGACATGGACGGGCGGCTTGTCGGCATCGTTTTTGCCGGAATAGAACAGTTTCAGGGGCTGAACTTCGCCGTTCCGGCGGAACGGCTCGCCGCCGCCCTCCCCGGCATGATCCGTGGCGGCAAGGCGAAGCGCCCCTGGATCGGACTCACCCTCACGGAAACGCCGGCGGGGGCCGAAATCCTTTACATCGCCCCGCTCACGCCAGCCGCCGACCTTCGCGTACCGGACGGCGTCCAGGTAAAAAGCCTTAACCGCGAGCCGCTGCCGGCGGAAAGCGGCGGCTACATCGCCGCGCTACAGAACAGCCTGTTTCAGAACCGGCCCGGCGAACTTGTCGCGCTGGAAACCGGAGACGGACGCCTCCGCGTGATGCAAAGCGCGGAGCGGCCCGCCCTTCCCCTTGCCGAGGCGGCAAAGGTGGACAGCCGCGAGCGCATGGCGGCCCCGCTTTTCGGCATAGTGTTGCAGAGCGGCACGACCGGCAGATTGAGACCTTCATTCCTAATCAAGAAGGTGGTGCGCGGTTCCGTGGCGGACGAGGCCGGGCTTTCCGCCCAGGATCCGCTGTTGATACGCGCTTTCAAGCTAAACGAAGAAGAAGGCTACGCGCTGCTCGACATCAGCGTAAAAAAACGGCTTTCGGGATACTTCGAAACTTCGATGCAGCTTCCCGCGCTGCTCGATTCCTCCGACACCCTGTAAAAAAACGGGGCTTCCGCCCCGTTTGCGCAGCTCGCGCGCAGCCGTTCTTTTACTTCGTTACAGAGGCTTCGTCCGGGCTGTTTCCGCTGACGGTGCCGCCCTCGTTCTTAAACGTCGCGCCGTATTTGTTTATAGAAACGCCGCCGCCTTCCGCGCTGGCGTTAGCGACTATCAACCCGCCCGACATCGTAAACTCGCCGTCCGGCGCTATGTACACCCCGCCGCCCTGCAGGGCCGAATTGTTGCCGATGATTTCGCCGCCCGTCATAACGGCTTTTACACCGCCGTCAATGAAGATACCGCCGCCATTTTCAGTTCCCGCGTCGCCATTTTTCTCGATCTTGCCGCCCGTCATCGTGAAAGTCGCGCCCTCGCCGCTTTGCAGGTACACGCCGCCGCCCGCGCCGCTCTTGTTGTCGGCTATCACACCGCCGGCCATCACGAACTCGCCTCCGGGTTCGCCGCCGTAAGTCCCGATGCGGACGCCGCCGCCCCACAAGCTGAAGCCTCCCGTAAGGACAATATCGTCCTCCAGCGTCACCTTGTTGGCGGCGATATACATCACGGGCCCTTCGGCCCCGGCCTTCCTATTGGCGTCGAGGATGCCGGGCTTAGCCGGGTCGCTCCTAAGTATGACAGGCGGATAGTTGCCCTTGCCGGAAACATTGACCATTGCCCAGTTGTTAGTAGTCGCCGTGCCGGTTATCGTGCCCCTGACGACGATCTCCGCGCTCGCTCCGGCGGGCCATTTTCCGCCCAGGTAAAGCGCCCTGATCTTGCCGAGAGCCGCGTTCACCGTGGCGAGAGGCAGGCCCGTGCTGTCGCCCTCATTGGAATCACTTCCGTCCTCCGCGACATACCAGATAGTACTGACCGTGACCGGCGTTCCCGAAGTTCCCGGCGTCGCGGGGGAATCCGGCGTCTGCTTGCCGCCGCCCTCCTTAGCGCCCGTCTTGGTTTCCTCTTCGGTGTTTGACCCGAAAAGCTCCGTTTTATCACAGCCGGCCGCACAAAGCACCACGCAGGCGGCGATAAATATACATACCGGTAAAAATAAAAACTTGTTACGCATACTCTTAAAACCTTCCTACCCTTTCAATATACTGATGTCAAGGCTGTAAGCGACTCAAAACCGCACGTTGCGTTTGGGATTTTACTACAAACGCCGGAAGCGCTGCCTAACGCTCGCCTCCGGCCCCCTTACCAAAGTCCTATCTCCCGGACGCCTTGCAAGGCCCCCTCCCCGTGAACAGCGTTAATGTTTTAGAAAAATTACTCACCCGCCAGCGGGGCGGCGCGATCAACAGGGCGCTCGGCGAAAAGGGCTTTGAAACCGTGAAAAACCGGATTTCCGTCCGCTTATCCGTACAGGACGCGACTTCAGGGCTGCGGCACGGCAGTACCCTAACCAGCCCGCCGGCAGCCGGTACGGGGTCTGACCCCGGCCCTATATGTAGCGTAGCGGCTTTCCCCGACACTAGGAGTTTGTCGCACTTCGTGCGTAAAACCCCAGAAAATCGCCGATTAGGCGATTTTTTTCCTTGCAAACTCCGAAAGCAGCCCGATAATCGTGGTTTTTATGGTTTTTTAACAAAAAAAGCCATAAAAACCTACAAGTGCAACAGGCTGCTAGGTAAATTCGGTGCCTGGCACCCCTTTTGGCTGGAATCATTATTAGGCAATGCCCGGCATTGACAGGCCTGTCCAATTTTCCTATCGTGAATCTTATGGGTAACGGGGGAAGCGGTCGTAGATTTGTGTGCCTTATCGGCGCCGCCGTCATTGTTTTTATCGCCGGAACGGGCGTGGCGCTGGGCGTCGTGCTGGCGGAGACCGTAAACATAATGAATCAGGAGAATTTTCAGGAGTTCGCGCCCGCTTTGCCGACAAAGATCGTCGACATAAACGGCGAGTTGATCACAGAATTCTCCGCCGACGAAAAACGCGAGCTCGTGTCGCTCGCCGATTTGCCCCGTCATCTTATCTTCGCCGTTCTCGCCCGCGAAGATCCATCCTTCTACAAACACCGGGGCTTTAGCATACGCGGCATAGCGCGCGCGGTTTACGGCGTCCTGACCGGCCAGCCCCTGGGCGGGGGCTCTACGATAACCCAGCAGGTGGCGGGTACGCTTTACACGGACCGTTCCGAGCGCACGATCTCCCGCAAAATCCGCGAGCTCTGGTGGGCGTTCCAGATTGAACGGCGCTACTCCAAGGACGAAATCCTCGAAATCTACCTGAACTATATGTACATGGGGCCGGGCGTATACGGCGTTGAGGCGGCCAGCAAGTACTTCTTTTCCCACAGTGCGAAGGATATAAGTCTTGCCGAGGCCGCGATACTGGTGATCCAGCTTTCCAGCCCGTCGAAGTACAATCCGCTGGACAACCCGAACCGCGCGATGGACAGGCAGCTTGACGTGCTTGACCGCATGGTCGCTCTTGGTTACACCACGAAGGCCGACGCGGACGCATCGTTCAACGAGTACTGGGAAAACTACGATTACACGCGGGTGTCTCAGGCCGCCTACTTCCACCGCGACGACAAGGCGCCCTGGTTCAGCGAGTACGTGCGCCGCGAGCTTGACGGCATGATGTACAAGACGATGGACTACTACCGGGACGGTTATACGGTTTACACCACGCTGGACTTAGGCTTTCAGGACGCCGCCCAAAGGTACATGGAGGAGGGGATCGCGCGGGCAAACAGGGAGTACCGCGCTTCGTCCGGCAACCGCCTTGTCCGCGCCGAATATATGTATATTCCGATTGTAGACCTCCTGTCGCTGGCTTTCGACGTGAACATACTGCGCGGTACCTCCCAGGAACGGAACGAGTCCCGCGCCGTAAACCGCTATACCAAGGCGATAAACCCCGCCATTGATTTGGCCGCCCTCGCCTTCGGCCTTGAGGACATGAAGGGCATTTCCAACGCCGGCTTCGCGGAACTGAAGGCCAACACGGAAGAAAACGTTGTGGAGGGGGCGCTTATCGTGCTGGAAAACGAGACCGGCTACATAAAGGCGATCATCGGCGGCTCGAAGTACGACGAAAATAACCAGCTTATCCGGGCCACGCAGGGGCGCGTGATGCCGGGTTCAAGCTTCAAGCCGCTCTACTACTCCGCCGCGATAGACAGTGGAAAGTTCACGCCGTCCTCTCTGATCTACGACGCGCCTATCGTCTTCTACAACGAGGACGGCACGCCGTACCTCCCCCTCAACTTCAGGGGCGAATGGAAGGGGAGCGTGCTCCTGTACGACGCGCTTGCCCAGTCGATGAACGTGCCGTCCCTCAAGATACTGGACACGATAGGCTTTGGCGCCGCGATAGACCGCGCCGCGCTGCTCCTCGGCATAGACGATCCCAACGTCAAGCGCCGCACCTTCCCGCACGTATACCCCATGGGGCTCGGCATCATCTCGATAGCCCCGATACAGATGGCCCGCGCCTTCGCCGTCTTCGCAAACGGGGGCCGGGAAGTTACGCCGATGGCGATACGCTACATCGAAAACCGTAACGGCGCCGTGATACTGGACAACGAGCGGGACATCCGGCTCCGGCAGCGGCAGAAGGGCAGCGCGATCCAGCTTATCAGCCCGCAGAACGCCTACGTTATGACGAGCCTGTTGAAAAAGACGGTAGAGATCGGGACGCTGGGCGGCCAGGGCGCGAAGTTCGTGTTCGTGGACGAGGACGGAAAGCGCTACCGGATCGCGGCGGCGGGCAAGACCGGTACGACGCAGAACTGGTCGGACGCATGGACCGTCGGCTTCACCCCCTACTACACGACCGCGATTTGGTTCGGCTTCGACAAGCCGGGCAACTCGCTGGGCCTTACGCTGACGGGCGCGACGCTGGCCGGACCGATATGGGGGGATTTTATGCGCGAAATCCACCGGGGCCTCCCGGCCAGGGACTTCAAACGCCCCGAAACGGGCGTCATCGACATCAGGGTCTGCGCGAAATCTGGACAGCTTCTGACACCCGACTGCGACGAGGGCGAAATTCTGCTGACATTTTTGGACGACTTCCGCCCGACCGAGTACTGCGCGTACCACAGCGGCGACGGGGAATACAGATCGCACATCGCCCTCGAAACGATGCGCACGGGTATAGCCTCCTTCGACGACAGCGAGGTTCTGACGGAACTGCGGATGCCGTCACTCGACCTGAACCAGTTGCCGGCGGTCGCCCCGGAAGGCGCTTACAGGGCCGCCGTGCCGCCGGACGCCCCTCCTTACGTCCCCGCGACCGCGGGTGACGCGCCGCAGACGGCTGACGGCGGCCCACAACTTGAACTCACACTGCCCATCCTGGACGATTTCGAACTCCCTTCGTACAACCCTTTGATGGAATAGTCAAAATCCGCCGCGGCAAGGGCCCGGAAAAAACGATATGGCGGTTGCCGCCAAAAAGTCCCCTGCGGGGTGGATGGAGGCGTTGACTACCGTGCCAGTCCTTTCTTCCAGGCCAAAGGCTGCGCCTTTGGAACCGCATTTCCCACGTAACGCCACGTCTAAAAGCACTTGAGGCTGTTCCAAAACTGAAGTTTTGGAACAGCCTCACTTATCAAAACTATCGAACTCACGTCATGAAATGAGCCTCCGTGCGGCAAGCGCGAAACGAAGGTTCGGCGCGGTATTAAACCAGACTTTGCCAATAACCTTGACCGGCTGCGTAGTCTGCGAAACAAAATACCTTGATTTTTGGGCGGAGAAATGTTTTAATGATGCGCCTGCTGGTATTTCGTTGAGGCGTCTGCGAGCGGGTGTACGCTTATATGGGGGAAGTAGTGGAAAAATCGAAATACAAAATCAATTTCAATGTGGAAGGCGGAGACCCTGTCGCGGTCACCGGGGGGGCCGGCGAGTCGGTGCTGGAGCTTGCGCGACGCGCCGGCGTCGTGATTGACGCGCCGTGCGGCGGCAACGGTACCTGCGGCAAGTGCAAGATAAGGCTTTTGTCGGGCGGGGTGTCCGGTGAAAAATCTTCGCATATCGTGGACGCGGACGATGCGGAGGGTTGGCGGCTAGCTTGTAGTATCAAGCCCGCTTCGGATATAGAGCTTTTCCTGCCGGCGTCGGCACAGGCTTTCCAAAGCCGTATTCGGGTGACGGATTTTTCAGGGGCGCGGGAGGCGGCGGCCTTCGGCGGTTTCCGTTCGGCGCTGGAGGGGCTGGGGTTTTCAGGTGATCACGGGATTGAGAAGATTAGCGTCAGTCTGGCGGCCCCTTCGCTTGAGGAAGCTACGGCGGATCGCGAGCGTGTAGAAAAGGCGCTTGTCGAGAAAACGGGAGCGGGCCGGGTGGTCTTCAGTCTCTTCGCTCTGCGCCGTCTGCCCGCTTCGTTGCGGGACGGCGATTTCGCCGTTGTCTGTGTCGTGCGCCGCGAGGAGATCGACGGCGGTCTCTACGTGCTTGATGTCCGTCCCGCAGGGGGCGAGTGTCCGCTTTACGGGATCGCTATCGACATCGGGACTACGACCGTGTCGATGCTTCTAGTCAATCTGGAAACGGGGGAGCCTGTATCGGCAGCTTCCGGTGGTAACGCGCAGATAAGGTACGGCGCGGACGTGATAAATCGTATCATCGAAAGCACGAAGGCGGGCGGGCTGGAACGTTTGCGGAACGCGGTGGTGCACGAATGTCTCGCGCCGCTTGTCCGGCGGCTCTGTCTCAGCGCCGGGGCGGAGACGGAACAGATATACCGTGCCGCGATAGCGGGAAATACGACTATGACGCACCTTGTTACGGGCGTGCAGGGCGAGTTTATACGCCTTGAGCCTTACGTCCCGGCATTTTTCAAGACCGATCCGCTTACGGCTCTCTGTCTGGAACTGCCGCTAAACCCTGATGCCCGCGTTCTGCTCGCGCCGTCTGTCGGTTCCTACGTCGGCGGCGACATCACCGCCGGCGTTTTCTCCTCGATGATCTACGATAAGGACACGCTGTCCTTGTTTATAGACCTTGGCACGAACGGGGAACTGGTGTTTGGCGGCAAGGAATTCCTGATGTCCTGCGCTTGTTCCGCCGGCCCGGCTTTTGAGGGCGGCGAGATAAGCTGCGGTATGCGGGCGACGAACGGTGCGATAGAGGCCTGTACGATAGACAAAGATACGATGGAACCGAAGCTGCGCGTGATAGGGGATGACGGTGAAAAGCCGGCGGGTCTCTGCGGTTCCGGCCTTATCGACATGATAGGCGAGCTTTTTCGTTGCGGTATCATCAACGCGAAGGGCAAGTTCAACGCTGAAGGTAAAAGGATAGTGAAGGACGATTACGGCGGAGCGGGCTATGTCGTGGCGTTTGCGGCGGAAAGCGCGAGCGGCAGCGATATTGTGCTGTCCGAAAGTGATATCGACAACTTTATCCGCGCCAAGGGGGCGATATTCTCCGCGATAAGGACGATGCTGGCAATCGTCGATATGCCGCAGGAGGCGATAGACGACGTGTATGTCGCCGGCGGGATCGGCAGCGGGATAGATATAGAACACGCGATCCTGATCGGGATGCTCCCGAACCTGCCGCTTGAAAAGTTCCACTACATAGGCAATACGGCGCTTTCCGGCGCTTACGGGATGCTCGTCTCCGGCAGGGCCGCGCAACAGGTGGAAGCCTGTGCCGGCGCCATGACCTACCTTGAGCTTTCCTCCCACCCTTCCTACATGGACGAATTTGTAGCAGCCTGCTTCCTGCCGCACACGGACGCAAATCTGTTCGCGCCCCTGTAATGCGCAAGGGCCGGGGTTTCGTTCTCTGAAACCCCGGCCCCTGTATTTTGGAAACTGATTCTTACTGAACCTCCCCGCGGCAAGCACGAACCGAAGGTTCGGCGGGGTATCTTGTAAGCGTCGCGTCATCTAAGAGCTTCGATCGGATGCGGAAATTTATCATCTGTGGTGGTTTGCATAGCAAACTTGTTTGCTCGCAAACCCTGTTTGCTCACAAACCCGTCTACTGCCATTTGAGCCTGTTCCAAAACTAATTGACTGTGCGCTAAAGCGCACGGTTTTGGACCAGGCTTGAGCCTGAAGGCTCTTGCGGTTTTTCAGGCTAAAGCCTTGCAAAACCGCGTTTTTTAAA
>JAISLM010000114.1 GCA_031290855.1 Spirochaetaceae bacterium | reverse complement strand
GCCGGCCGCGCAAGAGCTAAGCGGTGAGTGGCAAACTCCAGCCCGCTTACCAAAACTTTATCGCCCGGAAGTCTCGCAAGGCCCCTCATCTTCAATCACTCATCCCTCACGCCTTATTGCTCTAAATCATTACCGGGTAACGATTTAAGTCGATATGGGGTCAGACCCCTACGCCTGGTAAGTTCCGTGTTGGTCGCCGGCCCCTCGTCTTCCATTCCTTGTTTCTAATTACTCATTAGCCGCCGCGGGCGGCCCATCGCTTTGCGCCGCCCGCAGCGCCGCGCCTATCGCGCCTGAGTACGTACCGCGCCGTAGGGGGCGCACCGTGACGCCGAGCGCCGACGACAGGGCGCGGGCAAGGCCCGGGCTTTCGGCCAGTCCTCCTGAGAGTACGGCGGGTTCGGACACCGAAAGGCGGGCGGCAAGGGAGGCCACGCGGGAGGCAAGGGCCGCCACCGCCCCGCCCATGATTTCAGGGCGGGACGCTCCTTGGGCAAGAAGCCCCACCAGTTCCGACTCGGCAAACACGGCGCAGGTGCTGTCGATGCTCACGGAGCGCCCTTCCGTTAGAAGCGCCTCCATCACGGCGGGGTCGGCGTCGAGGCGGGAGAAGACCAGTTCCAGAAAGCGGCCGGAACCGGCGGCGCACTTGTCGTTCATCTGGAAGTCCCGCGCCTTTCCTCCTTCCACCACGATGACCTTGCAGTCCTGGCCTCCTATATCGACCACCGTCCTCACCCCGGGACAGAGGAAGTCCGCCCCCGCAGCGTGGGCGCTTATCTCGGAGAGGGCGTCTGAGCAGCACGGTATCTGCTCCCGCCCGTAGCCCGTGGCGGCCACGGGGAGGCGCGCCCCGTTTAAGTCCGCCGCGCCTGCGGCCTTCCGGAGCGCCTCCAGCACACGAGCGCCTGTTGCAGCTACATCCCAGCCTGAGGGCCGGCTCGCCAGGGCTTCGATACGGAGGCCCCGCCCCTCTCCGCCGCTTACGAGCAGCGCCCCCTTGCAGAACGAGGAGCCGCTGTCGATACCCAGCCCATAAACCGGCCCGCCGCTCTTCATAGCATCTCGACGAAGGCGGCGGCCCTGTTCCGCAGTTGTTCCGTGTCTCCCTGCGAATAATCGGTTTCCACGGACAGGAAGGGGATGCCGCGTCCTTTTAGGAAGCCCCGCACGGTTTCTGTCTCCACCGCGTAGGTATGGCAGGATTGCAGCGTCATCTCCACCACCCCTTCCGCGGCGAACTGCTCGCAAAGACGCCCCAACAGTAGAAGGCGGTTCGGGTTGGGCGACATCACGCTGCATCCTATAGCAAGGTAGTATTCCGCGAGCGCTTCGTAGGGGTCGCCCGTCTCATCAAGCTGCCTGTCGAACTGCTTTGCGCCGGTACAGTTCTCGTAGGCCACCACCACCGCGCCTGCTTCTTCGAGCACCCGCACGAGCTTTTCTGTCGCGCCCCCTATAGGGCACCCGGTAATGACGACGCGCTTGGCGTGCGCCGAAATAGGCCGGTTCCCTGCGGCATACTCCGCCCTGATAGACGCAATCGTCTCGCTAAGTTCGCGGATTTTTTCATCGTACACAAACTTGAACTGCGATCCGTACAGTATCTGAAGCTGACGAAGGCCCGAAACCGGAGGCGGAGAGGCTGTCGAAAGCTCGTAGAGTTCCTTGAGCAAGGCCCTCTCCCTGTTCCGCTCGCGGATAGCCCTCCTTAAGTCCTCATCGCTTATCGTCCGGCCGAACTTCTCTTCGAGCTTCCGGGCGAAGGCATGTATCTCGCGAAGCCAGTTTTGTTTTGCGCCGGCTTTGCTCTGGCTGCGGGGTAGTTCCATAACGTACACGTCTTTCAGTTTTCCCAGCAGCTCGTACATCTTTACTTTGCCGTCGCAGGTGGTTTCCCCCACAACCAAGTCCGAGAAGTACATATAAGGACACTTTTCGGTTACGGCGAAGCCATAGCTCGACTTGATGAGCGGGCAAAGGTTGCGGGGCAGTTCTTTCTCCGCGTCGCCGATAGTCTCGTCGCTTGTCGAGCATAGCCCCACGGGGACTAAGCCCGCAGCGGTAATCAGTTCGACAGGCACGTAGGTGCAAAAGGTTCCGACGACTCCCTTCCCCTCTTCTTTCAGGGCTTTCATCGCAAGAAATCCGTTTTGGCGCGCCTCGCTAAACGATGCGAAACGCGCCGGTAATTCACTTGTCATATATTTTCCTCCTGGCCGCTTCCAATATCGCCTGCTTTCTGTGAATACATTGCCGTCTTAGGCAAAAGCCTTTCAAAACTTCCGTTTTTATAGCTCGTCTTTCCAGGACAGGGTATTTTGGAAGCCTTTTCCCCGCAAAAAATCACCGCGCTTCTCCGCCGCCTAAAGTTTGTCGGGTACCCCGGGCAGGGACAGGAAAGTGTTGTTTACTATAGCTTCCACATTGGCGCCGGGGGGAACAAGCCCTATCTTTTGCAGGTCGCCCAGGTTGTTGGAGAGAGCCACCCTTGCCGCGCTCACCGAGGAGTTCCAGTTATACGTCGAAAGGACTTCCGCGTTAACTTTCGGGTCGCCGGCCACATACTTCTTTTCTTCGAGTATCCGGGCCGTTTCCCCGGGGTTTTCCCGCACCCAGCGACAGGCTTTCTGGATCGCCCGCGTCATCTTAGCAAGCGCTTCCGGGTGCGCCTCCGCTGCTTTGCTGCCGGAGACAAGGACGCAGCAGAACTCGTCCTTCATTTCCGGGTCGCTCGTCGTGTTGATGATCACCCTACCCTTGCCGGAATTCTCGAGAATGAGGGCGACAGGATCGTTTATGCCGATCGCGTCAACCTGACCGCGCTCGAGCGCGAGCGGAAGCTCCGTTGTGGGGAAGATCACCCAGGTCACTTCTATGTCAGGCGCGACCGTGCTGATGCCAAGCTCGGCCAGGTAGCGCTGTATGATGATCGTGGGGGTGGCGCCCATGCCGCCCACGCCGATGCGTTTCCCCTTCAGGTCCGCCGGTGTCCTTATGTCCGAAGCGGGGGCGGCCAGCGCCTTGATGCAGCCGGTGTGGACAGCCAGCGGGATCTTCACGTCAAGCCCGTTAGCCAGAGGCAATATGAGTGAGGTGATAAGGGTGCTCGCGACATCAACTGTGCCCGAAGTGAGAAGCTGCGGGACCTGCGAACTGTCGATCCTAACGGCCTCGAACTTGAGCCCTTCTTCTTTGTAGAAGCCTTTGTCCTCCGCGATAAAAAGCGGCGCGGAACAAAGCCCCGCAGGTGTGCCGTAGGCTATTTTGAGAACATAGTCATCTTCGCTTACGGCTTCCGTCTGTCCTTTCGCGTAAAGGCCCAACGCCGTTACGCAGCACAGAAAAACAAAAAACAATTTTTTCATACCGTTTCCTCCTGGTAGAATTGTTTGCAAACATCATCGTGTCCCTGCCGGTTCCCGGCCATGTGGAGAAGGCGCAGTATTTTTGCACGCAGCTCAAGGAAGCCCGCCGCGTCCCGCAGGCGCGGTCGCGCAATGCCGACTTCTAGGACCACCTCAATCACGGCCGGACGGGCGGACATCACCACGATCCTGTCGGCCATGTAGATGGCCTCATCAACATCATGGGTTACCATGACAGTGGTCATTTTCCGGCTCTCCCAGATTTTCAGTATTTCGTCCTGCATATTGATCCGCGTAAAAGCGTCGAGTGCGCCCAGCGATTCGTCCAGCAGCAACACGCGGGGCTTGTTCACGAGGGCGCGGGCCAGGGCCGTCCTTTGGGCCATCCCCCCTGACAACTCGTGGGGCAGCGCTTTTTCAAAGCCCGAAAGCCCCACCATGTTGATGAACTTGGCGATGCAGTCCTTTTCCGCCCGGTAGACGCCGCGCACGCGCAGCCCGTAGGCCACATTTTCGTAGACCGTCTTCCACGGAAAGAGTGTCGGGTCCTGAAACACAAGCCCCCTTTCATAGCCCGTTTCCACGACGCTCTCGCCGTCAAGGCTGATGAGGCCGCTATCCGCCTTGATTAGGCCGGCCACGAGCCGGAGCAGCGTCGATTTTCCGCAGCCGGAAGGTCCTATCAAAACGACAAACTCACCGGGCCGGCAGGAAAGTGACACATCGTTCAGCACGGGGACGAGATCCCCGCCTGAATGCCTGAAAGCCTTGTTCACCCTGTCTATAGAAAGAAATCCCTTTGTTTCCGTCGCCTTTGCCGCCGGGCCGTCCATCAAGCCTCGCCTATCACAGGCTCTTCCACCGGCAGTCTTCTCCGCGGTCCCTACCAACGGATCATCCCCTTTTGCCAACAGAGCATCTTGTTGCGGATTTTGAACTGGAGGCCGATGAGGAGCGAAAAGACCGCAGCTATCACTATCAGCGCGGCATATATCTGCGGATAGGCCAGCGTCTCCCGCTGCCAGTTGATATACCAGCCCAGGCCGAACTTGCAGCCGATCATCTCCGCTGCCATCAGCGTCAGGAAAGATGCGGATGTACCGTTAAAGAGGCCCGTGAAGATACTCGGCGCCGCCGCGGGAAGCGCGACCGACACGACGTTACGGAAGTTGCCCGCCCCAAGCGTACTTGAAACCTCGAAGTAATTTTTGGGCACGTTCATGATTCCGGAGCTTGTCAGGATCGTTGTCGGAAACCAGACGCCCAGGGCAATCAGAAAGAGGCTCGCCTCCGTCGCCTGCGTGAATACAACCAGCGCCACGGGGATCCACGCCGTAGACGGGATCGGGCCTATCACGCGGATAAGGGGCATGACCCAATAGTTCCAGCGGGGACTCCAGCCGATAAGCGTACCTGTAAGCACCCCCGCCAAAGCGCCCAAAAAGAAGCCGCCCAGAAGGAGGCGCAGCGAATAGACGAGACATTGCAGGATGAAGAAGCCTTCGTTCACAAACACGTCGACTATGCGGCCCGGTGCGGGAAAATAGAGGCCTGGCAAGATGAAGAGTTTGATGGTGATGAAGTCGTAGAGTCCCAGCAGTAAAAAAGCGGCCGCGAAAAAAACCGCTTTGTACTCCAGGCGTCGCCGCAGTTTTTCCGAGAAGCATGAGACGACGGCCCACAACAGGAAAAAGATAAAGAGGAACGCCAAGAAGCTGTTGAAGCTTGAGCTTTCGGTGATTGTGTATTTGGGATTTGTCGGGATTGTCCTGTGTAACAGAAAGAGCAGCGCCAAAACCGTTGCGGGGAGCAGGGTTTTTAAGAACGCACTCCAATTAATTTTTTTGCCGGAAGCCTCGCACGGAGGGGTGTCTATGAAGTCACGATATCCCACTGCGGCCTCCTTTGCGCCCCCCGCCGCGGCTCAGGGGCATTTTACAACATATATCCGTTCCGGTTTTCATAAATACCTCCAAAACATTTTCTTCATAATATCAGATTCCGCCTGCCCGCCGTATCGGGACATTCCGGTCTTTTGCTAGCGTCAGTCTACTTCACCTGCGCTTTTCCCTACGGGCTGTAGCATGGTAAATAAATCAACGGCTTCCGTCAAGTGTGCGCGTTGCCTAATGCGGCAATTCCCATTTTAAAAAAAACATGTTAAAGTGGAGGCATGGGAGAGGGAATCATAAAACGGCTGCTTGGCAGTTTGCGGGCAAACAAGGTTTGTTATGCAAACCACCACAGATGATAAATTTCCGCAGCCGATCGAAGCTCTTAGATAATGCATCGCTTACAGGATACCCCGCCTTATCCCTTCCTTTTGGGGTTAAGAAGGCGGTAGAACGTCAGGCAAAACAGCTTGACGCTGTTTTGTGGCGGGGAGGTTCATTGGTTTATACGGGTGACATTATCATTGATTTACAGCCCGGTGAAACTTCAGCAGAATGTCAACAAGGCTATCCCGCGTTTGCGTCAGCGGCTTGCCCAAGCAAACCGTATTTAGACCCGGGAGCAGGACTGGCTTTGGTAACATTTTCTAAATGAGGCATACGGTACTTTCGGTAACATTTTTCAATGAGGCATTTCGGCATCCGCAAGCTTTGACACGTTAGCGACCACGCGACAGGGATACTTATACTACATTTCCCGTGAATACAAGGCATGGGAGTCAGGCGATCCCCGCTTCATCCCAACCCGCGCCACCCGCATCGTCCATTCCGGTACGGTGGCCGGGCATTTCGCAGGCTTATAAAAGAACTGCTCCGTGAAACAGGGATGCGGGCAGCGCATATACGGTTAAACCGGGATGCAGGGCGTAAAAAGAAAGCCCTCCAATCCCGGTTCCACCATAACCGCAAGTCAAACTGTTGAGGGGGAAATCCTTAAGTTGTTAACAGTGGGAGACTTCCCCCACATCTACCGTCCTTGATCATTAATTATTTGTTGCAGTGCGGGCATTTTGGGCCGCATGAGGGCGAGAAACCGCAGCAGGAGCCGCCTTTGCGCCGCAGGGTCCTCACCGTGTACGCGGCGAGCGCGACGGCGGCGGCGGCGACTATCACGAGCACGATAAGCGTTTGATAATCCATACGATCCTCCAAAAGTCAAAGTCCGGCCATTATGCCGAGTTGGAACACGATGAATGCCGCCGTCCAGCCGAGCAGCAGCAGGAACAGCCATTCGAAGCCCAGCCACTTCCAGCCGAGCTCCGCTTTTATCACGGACAGCGCGGCGAAGCAGGGCGGTATAAGCAGTATGAACAGCATGAATGTGAAGGCGTTTATCGGACGCATATCGGGATCCGCGGTGAGCGCCTTCCGCAGGCCGGCGCTGTCCTCGTCCTCCTCCGTGCCGGCGCGGTACAGGATGCCCAGCGTGGAAACGACGACTTCTTTCGCGGCGAAGCCCGTTATCGCAGCCACGGACATCTTCCAGTTGAAGCCGAGCGGGCTGAACACCGGCTCGATGAAGCGCCCGATGTCGCCGGCAATGCTGTGTTCAAGCTTCTCCAAGGCCAGCGCGGTTTCGACGTAGGCGTTTATCACGTCTTCCGTCGCGTCCGGCGTTTCCGCGAGGCATGCGGCCTCCAGCGCGGCGGTCTCCTCCTGCGTGGGCTCGTAGACGGGATAGTTCGTTATCGCCCATATCAGTATCGCGCAGGCGAGGATCACCGTTCCCGCCTTCTTAATGTAGCTGCAAAGTTTTTCCCAGACGTGCCATAGAGCGCCGCCGAGCGTCGGGGAGCGGTAGGGCGGAAGTTCCATCACAAGCGGGGTCGGGTCACCCTTCAGCACGGTTGCCTTGAGCAGCGCCGAGCAGGCGAGGGACAGTACGACGCCGCAGGCGTATATCAGCATCACGATGTTCGCCGCGTTATCGGGGAAGAAGGCGGCGGAGAACAGCAGGTAGACCGGGAGTTTCGCGCCGCAGCTCATCATCGGGGTGACGAGCACGGTGACGATCCGGTCGCGGGTGCTCTTCAGCGTGCGCGACGAGAGGACGGCGGGGACGGAGCAGCCGAAGCCGAGCATCAGCGGGAACACCGACTGGCCGTGCAGTCCGAAACTGTGGAGCAGCTTGTCCGTCGCAAAGGCGGCGCGGGACATATAGCCCACGTCTTCCAGTATCGACATGAAGAAGAAGAGCAGAACGATCAGCGGGACGAAGCTGAACACCCCGCCCACGCCCGCGATTACGCCGTCGACGAGGAGGGAGCGCAGCGGGCCGGACGCCAAGTGACTGTTCAGCAAGTCGCCGATGAAGCCGAAAAACGTCTCGAGCCAGGCTTGCGGGTACGCGCCTATCTCGAAGGTAAGCTGAAACACGCACCACAGTATCACGACGAATATCGGCAGAGCCAGAAAGCGGTTCATTATCACGCGGTCCACCGCCTCGGTGAGCATGAAGTTCGGCTTTTGGACGACTTCCACCGCCTCCTTCACCGCGCCGTGGATGTAGCCGTAGCGCTGCTCCGAAATCACGATCTCCGCGTCCTTGCCGTAATGCTTCTCTATCCAGGCGATTCCCTCCTTCGCGGCGGCCAGTACCGCGTCCGAGCCGGCTTTGCCGGCAAGTCTTGCGGCGGCGTCCTTGTCCTTTTCAAGGAGTTTCGCGGCAAGGAAACGCGCTTCAGCCCCCGCGCCCGCCGTTCCCTGTCCGCTTGCGATGAGGCTCTCGATCTTTCCCAGCCATTCTTCTATTTCCGCGCCGTAATTCAGCGTCCGCCCGGGACGAGGCCCGCCCTCGCGCGACTCCGGGCAGCACTCGTCTATCTTGTCGAGCAGCAGGTCGATGCCCAGGCCCCTGTTGGCCGTGATCTTGGCGAGCGGGATGCCCAGCGTCGCGGAAAGCTGTCCCTCGTCGATACGGACGCCCCGCGCCTCCGCCTCGTCCGACATGTTGAGCGCCCCGACAACGGGTATTCCCAGTTCCTGCATCTGAAGGCACAGGTACAGGTTGCGCTCCAGGTTGGTAGAATCGAGTACGTCGATGATCAGATCGGGTTTTTCGTCCAGGATGAAATCCCGCGTGACGACCTCGTCCAGCGAGTACGCGGTCAGGCTGTAGATGCCCGGCAGGTCGATGAAGTGGTAAGAGCGGTCGCCCCGCATCCTCGTCCCTTCCCGCTTCTCGACGGTAACGCCGGGGTAGTTGCCCACCTGATGATGGGCGCCCGTCAGCGCGTTAAAAAGCGTCGTCTTCCCCGAATTCGGGTTGCCTGCGAGCGCTATCCGTAGCAAGTTTTTTTTCATAGCCTACCTCGCAAGTTTGGCCCGTTTTGCGACGGCCCAATCGCCCATCGGCACGACGGCTATCCCCGCCGCCTCGAAGCGGCGGATCAGCACGTCGTAGCCCAAAATCCTCACCTGCAAAGGCCCGCGAAGGAAGCCGCGCCGTATAACCAGCCCCTCCGCCCCGTCTGTAAAACCCATGTCGGCAAGCCGCTTGCCCACCTCCTTGCCAAGATTCACCTGTTTCACGATAAAAGCCGCCCCTGCGGGCGCATCAGATAATAGCATATTTTCCTCCTATGTTAGTTATAGGTAATTTATACTAGCATTACCTTCACGCATAATGCAAGCCACCTTTGTTAATGATGGATAGAGAAGTTTATTCGCAGTGGGGTCCGCTCCCCCGCCTTACCCCTCCTTATCAGGTTAGGCAGGAGGTAAAACGTCAGGCACAAACCGCATAGCGGTTTGCCACGGACGCTCGATGCTGTTTTGCGGCGCTTAGATTGGGCGGCAACTACAAAAAAATGAGGCTGTTCCAAAACTGAAGTTTTGGGGAGACAAGCTTCGCTTGTCCAGCAACCTTCAAAAAACGCGGTTTTGCAAGGCTTTAGCCTGAAAAACTGCAAGAGCCTGTCCCAAAACCGCGCGCGTTAGAGCACAGTCAATTAATTTTGGGACGGGTTCAATACTTTCTTGTATAACAGGTACTACTCCGGCTTTCCGCAAGCGGCCTTCATTCGCAGGCGGAGTCTGACACCCCCGCTGCCCTTTGTTTACCGCACAAACGTTTATCAGGGCCGTATACGGCGCGGGGCATGAGCTTTCAGCTTTGGCGAAATTTTATTAGAATTACGGTATGGAACAGGGTTGGGAAAGGCCGTTTTTTGGCAGCGCGCTGATACTTGCCGGCGGAAAAGGGACGCGCATCGGTTACGACAAAAAAAAACTGACGCTTAACGGCAGCAGTTTGATGACGGATCTTATAGCGGGACTACGCAATATTTTTGATGAAATTATTGTTTCTTCAAACAATGAAGTCGGCGATAAAAATGTAACGGTGCTGGCCGACGAGATAGGCACGGGACCGCTCGCCGGCATATATCAGGGGCTACGGCGCTGTAATAGTGAATATTTGTACGTTATTGCCTGCGATATGCCATTCCTGTCGCCCGCTTATATAGATTTTATCAAAAATAAAATAGAACTTGGAAAATCATACGATGCCTGCGTGACGCGGAACGGGAATTTTTTTGAGCCGTTCAACGCGCTGTGGCGAAAATCCTGCATAGGGCCCATATACGGCGCGCTGGAGCAGGGTAATTACAAAATCCTGCCGGTACTAAAAAAATTAAAACTTTGCGTTATCCGGGAGGATGAAGCAAAACGATTTTCAGATAACCGCGATCCGTTCTTTAATATAAACTACGGCCCCGATCTACAGGACGCGGAAAGGATACTCAACACTTAAAAACACGGGGTACAACCAGCCCGCCAGCGGCTCTCCTCCACGGCCTACAGTAATGTATGGGCGTTTGGCTAAGGGGCCGGCAATGAACGATGAGAAGATGGCTGGCGATTAGTCCGTGGGAGCAGAGTCCGTAAGCTCTTCTTTCGCGCTTGCATGGGGCTTAGGGAAAAGGGTGCTGTTCTGAAATTATTGAATCAAACATACTCCTGGCCTGTAACAAAGTTTTTGTAAACAGACAAAAAGTGGTATAAATACAGGAGGAGATTTTATGGCCGGAACACGGGCAGTTAGCGGGAAGGATTTAACCGGCAGAATTCCTGGCGCGGTGGAAGCCGGAGGGCCGGGCCGGGAAGAGGTTCTTGGGGAAGGCGGATTGTTAAAGCAATTGACCGGCCGCTTACTCAGCGGGATTTTGGAAGCCGAAACGGGCGGGCATTCGGGCTGCGAGAAAAACTCCAACACGGGGGACAACAGCGGGGACAGCCGGAACGGGTACGGCGAAAATACGGTGCCGACGGAAAACCGGAGCGCCGTCATAAAAGTACCGCGTGACCGGAACGGGACGTTTGAGCCGAAGATAATTCCAAAATATGAGAAGCGCGCGCCGCTTTTTAACGGCCTGATTATTTTGATGTACGGATTTGGCATGAGCGGCCGCGGCATTAAGGCGCACCCGGAACAGGCGTGCCAAGTCGAAGTTCCGCCGGAACTGATAAGCCTGAGTGACCAGTGCTGTTATGGACGATGTGACCGGGCGGCGCAGCCGGACGCCGGACAAAGGCTATGCGGTGGTGTATTTGGACGCGCCGCGTGTCAACGCCCGGCAGGACGGTAAACTGGAGGGGCCGCTCTTCCATTCAGACCGGGGGCGCGGTATTGCGCGGGGGCTTTTCGTGGAGCATTCCAGGAACGTTGTCCCACAGTACGCCGGATTACGAGCCGGAAGGGAAATTGCCCGGCCTTCGCCTGTGCCGAATCATTTTTTAAAACCCTCAAGCGGGAGCTGGAAACCCCGGACAGCAAACATTCGGCAGGGGAGGTCGGACAACAGGTGTTCATGTATCTTGAGTCCCATTCGCAAAGTCTGGTTTAATATCCCGCCGAACATTAGGTTCGCGCTTGCCGTGCGGAGGCTCATCCCCGTATCCTGCAAATACTTGATCAAATCCTTGGGCGGATACCCCAGGCCAAATATCTAAACTTGACCCACAATTCAGATTTCAGGGCAGACGTATCCCCCTGGGCCGGTTCGGTTTGGAGAGGAAATGGCGGCTGCTACGGTTCCGCGGGCGGATTATGCCGCTTATCCGGGCGCCGGGGTGGCGGGAAGGGGGTATAGGCGGGGAAACGCGGCCCCGGCAGCCCGTTTCCCGCGATGGGGTCTGACCCTACGGGCCGGCGGGACTCCCGCCGCCGCGTGTCCGGCGAGGCGTTTCCCGCTGCGGGGTCTGACACCGCAGGCCGGGAAGTCCCCCGCCGCCTCTCCCGCCTCCCCGCCGTCCGGCGGCTCCCCTTCCAGAATCCGCGACCGGTACCGGTCACCCCACAG
>JAISLM010000113.1 GCA_031290855.1 Spirochaetaceae bacterium | reverse complement strand
TGAGCGTGGAGAGCGCCCGGATCGAGGGGCAGTTCAACCGGAACATTCCGGATGGCCCGACAGTCGCCGCCCTGGTAAAGAGCCGGGCCACGGGCTACGGCGGCTCGAATTATAGCGGGGCGGCGGCGGCGAAACCGGCGGCGGCGTCGGCTGGTCAGACGGCGGTGTCCGTGCCCGTACCCGCCTCAACGCCCGTGCCGGCGGCGGCTCCGGCTCCCACACCGCCGCCAGCGGCGGAAAAGGTGTACAAGATAGGGGACAGAGGACCGGGGGGCGGCATTGTGTTCTACGACAAGGGCGTTGTAACCAACGGCTCGCGTTATCTGGAAGCCGCCGTACATGACCTTGGCCTCGCGCAATGGGGCGCATACGGAACAACCATAAACAGTTCGGGCACCGGTAAAAGGGCGACGCGGGTCATCCTGGAAGCGTTTGAAAAACTGGAAGAGAAAAACAGTGCCGCCCAGATTTGCGCTGAGTACGAGGCTAACGGGTACAAAGACTGGTTTCTACCCAGCAAGGACGAGCTTAACCTGATGTACACGAATTTGAAAAAGAAAGGCTTGGGTGGTTTTTCAAGTGGAAGATACTGGTCATCATCGGAGAACAGTGGTTACTCCGCATGGAACCAGGATTTCGGAAACGGTAATGCGTACAGCGAAAACTGGAATAAGAGCGATTCGTACTCCGTCCGCCCCATCCGGGAATTCTAGGAGCCTGTTGAACTTGTGGATTTTTTGCGCTTGATGCCGCAAAAAATCCCGATAATTGGGCTCTGCGGACCAGAGGCCGCGGACCTCTGGTCCGGCGGAGTTTGGGGGTTTACGCGCAAAGCGCGGCAAACTCCCGGGACACGCTCACGTTAGGTATTCTAAAATCCATCATGTTCTTTACCGTAAGTCAATATATTATAAGGAATTAGGTGAGAAAAATGGCTGGAAGGGGTAAATTTTGGCGGAGTTAGGGTTTAATTGACGCGGCCCGTTTAACAGGACCGTCCGCCCGCCGCTTTACTTGTCTTTCTTGAATAGGCCGAAAATGCGGGACAAAATACCCTTTTCGGGCGCTTGGGGCGTTGGTTTTTGGACGGGCTCTTGAGGTTTGGAGATTTTTGTATACGTGCCGGCGGCGTTTACCCTGCCTCTTGAGGGATCGCGCGGACGCCTTCCCTGCCGGCTTTCCGGAATAACTGGGTTTTCCGCGGTCGGCGCGGCCCCGGCGCGGGAACCTTCCGGTCTGCGGCGTCTGTTACGCCGTGGGCGGGTTCCGCCGCTGTCGCCGTCGGCGGGTTTTTCCTCCGACACCTGTTTCCCGCCGTACTTGCTTTTGAAGAAGGCAACACGCTGATCCATCGTCATACCCCGCATCATCGGATCGTTGGCGGAACTGTCAGCCGCCGCCGGAGCGCCTTCCCGCCGCCCGCCGTTCCTCGCCGGCCTTTGCCGCCTTCCGTAGCCGTCTCTCCTTTCGGAGTCGTCCCTCCTTTTGGCGTCATCTCTCCTTTCGGCGGCGTCCCTCCTTCCGAAACCCCCTCGCCTAGCGGAGTCGTCCCTTCTTGGGGGCTCTTCCCGCTGCCGTGAAGGCCGCCGGCCACTCGTGTCGTCGCTGTACAAAGACTCCGAGGCGATCCGCGAGGGTATTTTGTCCCCTAGGTATTTCTCTATGTCGGCAAGCTCGTACACATCCTGTTCGCTTGCGAAACTGACAGCCTTGCCGGTCTTGCCGGCGCGCGCCGTCCGGCCTATCCGGTGGACATAATTCTCGGTTTCTACCGGAAGATCGTAGTTTACGACCAGCGCGAGTCCTTCTATATCCAGCCCCCGCGCCGCGACATCCGTAGCGACAAGAAAGCGCAAGTTACCGGCCTTCAAACTGTCGATTATCGAAAGCCGCTTCTGCTGGGGCAGATCGCCGGAGATGAATTCGCAGGGTATGCCGTTCTCGCGCAGACGCTTGGCAATAGTTTCCGTATAACGTTTTGTGTTACAAAAGATTATCGCGCTTTCAGGATTTTCCCGCCGTAGGATGCCAAGCAGTAAACGCATTTTGTCTACGGAAGGTACGTGGTAAAGTATCTGCTCGATCTCGTTTACCGTGATATGCTCAGGTTCGATCTCGATTTCGATAGGTTCCTTCGTGTATTCGTAGGCAAGGGTTCTTACATAGGTGTTCAGCGTGGCGCTGAAGAGCATCGTCTGCCTCCTGTCGGCAGGCGGCACAACCTTGACAAGCTTGCGCAGGTCAGGGTAGAAGCCCATGTCGAACATCCTGTCCGCCTCGTCCAGCACCAGGAAGGCGATATTCATCAGATTCATATAGCCGGAAGCGTTCAGGTCGAGCACACGACCCGGCGTTCCTACCAGAATTTGCGCTTCGTCACGCAGGGATTGCTGCTGGACCCCGTAGCCCACACCGCCGTAAAAAGCCCCCGTCCTGAACGGAAGATACTTTCCCAAAAGTCTGGCCTCATCCTCGACCTGTACCGCCAATTCCCGTGTCGGCACCATGATCAGCGCCTTCCGTCCTGCCAGAGGCGGCTCGGAAATAAGGCGCTGCATGATCACGATCAGGTAGGCGAGCGTTTTGCCCGTACCGGTCTGCGACTGAACGTACAGATCACGCCCGCTGAACGCGTTCGCTATAACCTGTTCCTGAACCGGCATAGCGCTGACAAATCCAGCTTCGGCAAGCCCCTTCTTCAGATCGCTGTGTAATGCAAGTGTTGAAAACTCCATGAATAATAAAAATATATCACTTTTAAAATTTCTGTACTAGTGTCCCTGTCGCCACCTGTGTAAAGAGGGCCGATCACGCGGATCGATAACCCGCCGCTTAAGCAAGCCCCGCCCCCTCCGTATCCCCGGACGGAAGCACCGCCGCCCGTATAACCCCTTCGGCAGGCTGTATGCGGAGCAGGTCGCCGGGCTTTACGTCTACGGCACGGCGGACCGTTTCCCCGGAGACGGCCTTCGTGACCAGAGAAAGGCCGCGTTCCAGGATCGAGTTCGGGTTGGCGGCCTCCAGCGTGGCGCGTACCAGTTCCAAGCGGCGGCGTAGACCGGCGGCGCGCTCGCCGGCGGCGTACAGCAGCGCCTCTTTCGCGTCGTCGAAACGGAGCAGCCGGGGCTGAAGTATCGCGCGGAACTGCCGTTCCAGGTAGTCGCCGCCGAACGGCCTGAGCAAGAGGCGCGCGCGCGTCAGGCGGGCGCGAACCGTTTCGTGCAGTCCGCCCACAAAAGCGCGTATGTTTTTCAGCGTGTCGCCCCGGTTCTCGCTGACCAGTTCTGCGGCGGCGGACGGCGTAGGAGCGCGGAGGTCGGCGGCAAAGTCGCACAGCGCCCAGTCAATCTCGTGCCCAACCGCGCTTATCACCGGTATCTTCGAGGCGGCGACGGCCCGCACGACACACTCCTCCGAGAAAGGAAGCAGGTCCTCCAGCGATCCGCCGCCGCGTCCTATGATCAGCGTGTCGGCGATGTTCCAGCGGTTCGCCTGCTCTATCCGGCGGGCCAGCACGGGCGCGGCCTCCGCGCCCTGGACGGGCGCCGGCAGTATCACGATACGGAGACCGGAGGCCCGTCTCCGCAGAATGTTAAGGATGTCCTGTAAGGCGGCCCCGGACGGCGAGCTTACCACGGCCACCGTTTCGGGAAAACGCGGAATAGGCCGCTTGCGGGCCTCGTCAAAAAGCCCTTCAGCCGCAAGAGAGCGCTTGCGGGCCTCCAGCATCGCGAGAATATCGCCGGTTCCCGCCGGTTCCAGCGCCTCGCAAACGAGCTGGTAAGTGCCGCGTTGGGCGTAAACGGAAAGCCGCCCCTTCGCCCGCAGCAGCATTCCGTCTTTCAGCACAAAGTTAAGCCGCGCCAGACTGTTGCGAAACATCACCGCCGAAATTGCCGCGCCCCCGTCCTTCAGCGTAAAGTACAGATGACCGACGCTTGAGGGCCTGCAATTCGACAACTCCCCCTCGACACAAAGCGGGCCGAAACCGTCCTCAAGCCTGCGCTTTATCAGTTCCGTCAGTTCGGATACGGTGAATTTGCCGTTTTCATTCATTACCTTTAACTATACAGCCTGAAAAACCGCCCGTATAGCCGGAAACAGCACGGCGCTTGAAAAACCGCGCCGCATATACTAGCCTTAGTTAGCCTCAGGAGGCGGACGGCTGTCGTGTCGAAACTTCTATGAAAAACTATGCGCGATTTTTGATATTTTTTGGCCTATGTTTCCCAATTCTGTTTATAACAGCCTTTGGGATCACCTTTCTGTACGCCTGGGTGGACGCGGCGGGGCAGATCCCGGCAAAAAACGGCATATCACTTGACGAAATACTGCAGGCGGGACGCTGGACGCTGCCGTTCACCCTGTACCTTACCGTCATATTTTCGATAAACCACGGACGCCGGCACAAAGTAGCCTGGCCGCTTATCTTCACTGGCGTAACAGTTCTAGCGAGCCTGTTCACGTTTGGCGTTTCGAAAGGATTGAGCAACGCGGGCGCGTTACGGGCGCCCCCGCTGGAAATAGAACGCGGCACACTCGGACGGCCCGGTCTGATCCTTTCGCGCCCCGGCACCGTGATAAGCCTGCTTGACCGCCCGTCAAACCCTACCGGCAGCCGCGTCGTAGCGCTGGACGACAGAGACCTGATCTACCAAAAAAAACCCGTAGGCGCGGACGGCGAAATCATCAGCCTGCCCCCCGTCCCGTTCCGCGGGGCACACGCCGGGCTTTTGACGCTGATCATAGGCGACCTCGCCCAGAGCGGCCGCGTTCTCGCCGCCCGTTTCGACGAAGGCCCAGTCCCGTATTTTTCGTGGACGCTTGCGCTGATAATGCTTCTGACATCGCTGGGCCTTGTATTCGAGCTGAGCCACTGGCCGCTGGCCAACCTGTTTCTGGGCCTGCTGCTCTTCCGCGGCGTACTGGCGCTGGAAGTCTTCCTGAATTCGGACGGCATGACGGAGTATCTCTACGAATTTACACGCGGCGCACTCCCGCCAGATCTGATCACGCCCGCCATATTCGCATCACTCTCCGTCCTCGTCCTGACCTACAGCTTCCTGCTATTCCTGTCCCGCCTCCTCGACAAGCCCGGCACAAAGTGAAATTCACTTTTGTCCCTGTAGTTTATCGCTGAAAACAGGAATTTCAAAGGAAGGAAAAACACTGCGGGTTTATATATTAGTAGCTGCGCAAAAAGAGCACCGGAAAACCGCGGCAAAAACATGAAATCCGCCAGTGGTAACGCAGGGGTGCCTGGTGTCGTGGAAAACCGGTACGCTACATATGGGGCCGGGGTCAGACCCCGGAACGGGCATGACAGCGGACGAATACCCGAAGGACTGCCGGCGGACAGCGGACAGCCCGATACCCGAACACGCCCGTTGAACCGCCGTGTACGGCCCCTTACGCGCGGCGGCGTTAGAGGAGGGCTGCCCGATTCGCCTTCGTGTTTAATCTCTATTTCTCTTTTTCTTCTCTTGTTGTAAAGTAGTTTTTTTTGCGGAAATCATGTATAAAAAATTATGGGGCTGCATACCGCGGATTATTTTTTCGACAAAGGCTTTGCTCTCCACGCCGCCGGTAAACTTGACGAAGCCCTGGCCGCTTACGGCAAAGCCCTGGAAATTAACCCAAAAGATACCGGATCTCTCAACAACCGGGGCTGCGTTTATGAGGACAAGGGGCTTTTCGATTTGGCTATAGCCGACCTTTGCGGCGTGTTAAGAATTAAGCCAAGCCATACCGGCGCTTTATACAACCGGGGCTATGTATATGATCGTAAAGGTTTATGGGACTTGGCGATTCAGGACTTTACCGGCGCCATAAAGCAGTACAAAGAGAACGATGGCCCGGGGATTAATTATAATCTTGCCAAGACTTTCAATCACCGTGGAAACATATATTTTAAAAAGCAGCTATGGGATTTGGCGATGCGGGATTACACCGACGCCATAGGGATTAATCCCGGATACGCCGATGCTTTAAATAATCGCGGTCTTGTATATGCCAAGAAAGAATTATTTGATTTGGCGATTCAGGACTACACCAGCGCCATAGGGCTTAATCCCGGACACGCCGATGCTTTCAATAACCGGGGGAATGTATATTACAAAAAAGAATTATGGGATTTGGCGATGCGG
>JAISLM010000112.1 GCA_031290855.1 Spirochaetaceae bacterium | reverse complement strand
ATCATGGTTAATCATTAATTATTCGTCATTGCGTCTGTTTACTGTTTGGCGTTCATTTGCTAGGCTGGTAGACAGATGTTATGACAAAGACGAGCGTTACAAAAACTTTTGGGATACTGACGGCGGGCGGGGACTGTCCCGGACTCAACGCCGCGATTAGGGGTGTGTGCCGTCCGGCATACGACCGCTACGGTATGCGGATCGTGGGTATCGCTAACGGATACCGCGGGCTTCTGGAAAATAATACCCGCTTTCTTAAACCGGAAGACTTCTGGGGGATACTAACGAGGGGCGGCACGATACTTGGCGCAAGTCGTGAAAAACCATTTAAGTCCCGCTCCAAAGACGCCGATAATAGCTTAGGAGAATACAAAGTCGCGATGATTAAAGAAAATTACCGCGCTTTGGGTCTTGATTGTCTTGTGGTGCTGGGCGGCAACGGCACGAACACCACCGGCTGGCTGTTGTCCAGGGAGGGCTTGAACATCGTGGGCCTGCCCAAGACGATTGACAACGACATCGTGGGTACGGACCGTAGTTTTGGTTTCAATTCGGCGCTTGCCATCGCGACCGAGGCTATAGACCGGCTGCATTCTACCGCGCAGAGTCACAGCCGCGTGATGGTGATAGAGCTTATGGGGCATAAGGCCGGCTGGCTGGCCCTGTATGCGGGTGTCGCGGGCGGGGGGGATATAATCCTCCTGCCCGAACTGCCTTACGATATAAAGGCGATTGCCCGCCACCTGGAGGACAGGGCGCGGAGCGGCAGGAGCTTTTCCATTGTCGTCGTCGCGGAGGGCGCGCTTTCGAAAGAAGAGGCGCTGCTGGACAAGAAGGATCGTAAACGACGGCGGCAGGAAGAAGGTTCTCCTTCGATCGCGTACCGTGTCGCCCGTGAGATCGAGCGGGAAACCGGCATGGAAACCCGTGCTACCGTTCTGGGTTATACGCAGCGGGGCGGTATACCGAGCGCTTCCGACAGGGTGCTGGCCACCTCGCTGGGGGTGGCGGCGGCGGAACTTTTGGCGCGCGGGCGTTACGGCAGGATGGTTTGTCTTGACGGCAACGGGGTAGACTCGGTGAGTCTGGAGGTGCCGGCGGAAAAGATCAAAACGGTACCGCACGATCATTACATGATAGATACGGCTGTTGCCGTGGGTACCTGTATGGGTATATGAGCTCTTCAAAGTTGGGAGGTTTGAAAAAGCTCTTCTAATTTTTATTTTTAGAGGAGATATATGAAACCGTTTTTTAAAATTATTCTTATTTTGTTTGTAGTCGTGCTGCTATCCGGGCAAACGCGGGACAACGGATCGGAGGCGGCGGATGCGGGAATCGGCGTGGTAAGCGATTATACTTACGCCTTTAACCTTCTGCCCGAAATTGAAATACCTAAAACCATAACCAGTATAAAATACGCCGCATTCCGCAACAACAACCTTACAAAAATTTTAATTCCCGGGACGGTCGCCAGTATCGGCGGCTGGGCCTTTTCAAACAACAAGTTAAGCGAGCTTGCTGTTCCGCCGTCGGTGACGTCGATTGGACAGGGCGCTTTTGCGGACAATTTGCTGACGAGGGTGTCGCTGCCGAAATATATCGATTCGGTTGACGATCTGACTTTTGCGAACAACCGTCTCGAGTCGGTAGAACTGCCCCCTGAGCTTAACAGTATCGGCGCCAGGGCTTTCATCAACAACAGTATAAGCAGCATAGAGTTTCCGGAAAAATTACAGTACATTGGCAGTGAAGCGTTTGCAAATAACAAGTTACAGTACATAGGTATACCGGCTTCGGTCCAATACATCGGCGCTTATGCGTTCAAAAACAACAAGCTGACTCATGTTACGATCCCTGACGGCGTTAAAGTCGGCGAGTATGCCTTTATCGGCAATCCGCTAAAGACGGTTACGATAGGCCGCAATGCCGGCATCACCGAATGGTCGCTGGGCGAATCGTTCTACCGCTGCTATGTCGGCCAGAACCGGAAGGCGGGTACCTACGCGGTGAGCGGCGGCAGATGGTCGTTGTGCGGCTAGCCGCTGCCGGATCGCGGGATGTCATCGGCCTGCTTGATGGTGGACTGTAGAAGCCAGACTGGAGTTTGCTTAAACAAGCAATTCCGAATTCAACCGTCAGGGGCATTGCCGTAGACGGCAAGGAACAAATCATGCCAGGTTTCATGAAGGTAACGCGCTGTCCCGTAACGTAAGGTCCGGAAAAAGTCGTCCTTCCTCCCAAAAAAAGAGATCGGGCCCTCCGGTAGTTCCCGCCCGCCAAGGCCTGGATTCCGTGAAACAGGAATGCTAGCGGCCTGTCGTACTTGTGGATTTTTGCGCTTGATGCCGCAAAAAATCCCGGTTATCGAAACCGCTTTCGGAGTTTGCATAATGAACCTCCCCGCCCCAAGGGGCGGGGAACTGAAAATCTTTGAAGAACCCGCCGGACTGACGCCGTTTGGACGGGAACAGAAGGCACGGGACTTAGGCGCGAGGGTACCGGCCCTCCGGCGTTTCCTGGGTTCCGCTTAACCGTACGCAAATGGGGAGCAGACCCCGCTTGAGAATGAACCCGATCGCGTGGAGCGGTGGTGAGTGGAGTGTGATGGCTAACGTTTTTTACGGACGGGACGAGAGCTTTTACGGTGACGAGGGGGCTATCGCGGCCCCCGCCACCGCGCTTGGCGAAAGTGCGCTGACCCTTGTCCGCGCTTCGGGCCGATCATGCCTCGACCTTCTTGCCGGCTGCTTCTCCAGGCCACGGGCGTTGCGGGAAGCGGCGGGAAACAGCGTCGTTTACGGCTGGATACAGGACGAGGGGAAGCGCGTAGACGAAGTTCTGGTCAGTGTTTACCGCGCCCCCAAAAGCTACACCGGCGAAGACGGCGCGGACATCTGCTGCCACGGCGGACTCGCCGCAGTCCGCGCCGTGCTTCAAAGCCTTTACAAACACGGCTTCCGCCCCGCGCTGCGCGGCGAGTTCACCTTCCGTGCCTTCCTGAACGGCAAAATTGACCTGACACGCGCCGAGGCGGTGATGGAGATCGTAGCGGCAAAAAGCGATACAGGACGCGGACGCGCCGTCATGCGGCTTTCCGGCGTTCTGGAGCGGGAAATACGGCAAATCAACAGCCTCCTGCTCGACGCCCTCACGGAAACGGAACTGTTGCTCGACTATTCGGAACTTGACGGTGTAGCGGCGGAGGACGAAGCCCTGCCCGGCAGGGCCTCCGTGGAAGAAGCGCTGGCGCGGCTCAACCGGCTTCAGCATTCCTACCGCGCCGAAAAACTCTACCGGGACGGGGCGCTCGCCGTCCTGGCCGGCAAGCCCAACGCCGGCAAATCGAGTCTGTTCAACCTGCTTCTGCGCGAGGAACGCTCTATAACGAGCGAGATACCGGGCACTACCCGCGACTGGATAGATGGCTGGATATCGCTTGAAGGGATACCGATCCGCCTTGCCGACACGGCGGGCCTCCGCGAGCCGGGCGATGCGCTGGAAAAGCTCGGCGTGGAACGTAGTTTCGATCTGCTCGACGAGGCCGACCTCGTGCTTCTCGTGTTTGACGGCGCGACGGACGGCGCGGACGCCCTGTCCGTCGCGGAAGACTTCATCCTCAAGCGTAAAGACGTTCCCGTTTTGCCGGTCTGGAACAAGGCCGACCTCGCCGCGCTTCCGGAAAACGCCGCCGGCCTCTTCTGCGCGGTCAGCGCGAAAACGGGCGCGGGCCTCAGCATCTTGTACGAAAGAATAGCCAAGGCTCTGGAAAAAACGGCTGGCGCGTTGATGCCGGAGGCGGGCCGCGCCGCGCCGGGCAGCGAGCGACAGAAAACCCTGATAGACGACGCCGCCGCCGCCGCCGCCGCCGCGCTCGCCGCGCACGACGAAGGGCTTCCCTCCGACCTCGTAGCGCCGTCCCTGCGCGAGGCGGTAAACAGCCTGGGCGAGATAACGGGCGAGGTTTCAAACGCCGACATCCTGGAAGCTATGTTCAGCCGCTTCTGCGTCGGAAAATAGTGGAACGTGTGGGGCCAGCGGGTTTTACAAAACCTGCCATAATACAGATTGCGGGTTCCGAGTAACCGGTGATAGGGTAATGCAGGGGGCGCCAGGCACCGAATTTGCCTAGTGCCGTCAGAGCCAGGCCACGCTATATATAGTGCCGGGGTCAGACCCCATAACGGATGGCAAGGAAACGCATGGGCGCCATAGACGTTTACTTAGGCGGAAATAAACACCCAAAGCCGCAGTTTCCTGTTCCGCTTCGAATCGGCGCGGGCTGCGGACAGCCCGGCTATACAGCCGTCAGCCCAAACGTCCCAAGCAGCCACCCGCCGGGAAACACACGGGCGGTATGCAATTCCCTCCATACGCCCAGCCGCTCATACCCGGTCAGCGGGCCGCCTTCCCCCGCCCGTGCCTGGTTAGGAGCGGTCAGATCCAGGTCTTTGACCGGATTATGAAACACTCATCCGGCTGTTTCGGGAAGCCGTGCAAACGCTGCGCGTTTGCTTACAGACCGCGTCCCCGGAAGTCCCGCAAGGCCCCCTGCCCGTGAACAACGTTAATGTTTCCGACAAACCGCCGCGCGGTTTGCCTTCCGCCATCCCCCATCCCTTCATCGGGGGGCTTCGCCCCGCCCGCCTCTGCCGCTTCCGGCACATCTTTCCTAATCGTAGGGGAGTTTTCATGCCATCCCCCTTGTCTTTCGCCTTCCGGCAAGCGGCTCAACGCCCGCCGGTACGCGATGTCGGGAACGCGCTCCCAGGGCAATAATACATGGGCGCATCGGCCAGGGCCGCTCCCGGTTCCCGTATCCTGCTGCGGGCCGCCTGCAATTCATCAAACCCGTTCATCGTTTCCGCCTTTATCCTTTTGGGCAGTATATCCTCCCGCCCATATTTCTTGATCCACTTAGTCAGGGTCGGGCTTCCCCGGATTCCGTTCCTGCGCCTCGCTTTATCGTACCAACCCGCTCATCTTTTGACCTCCATGTGTCAACTTTAAACCAGGACGAGACATCCCCCCTCCCCCCGTTTCCCATACCTTCTCCCTCACATCGCGGCCCCGTCCTGCCCAAACCCGGAGACGCCGCGCGGGGACACGGGGGCGCTTACAGTTCCTCGTGCTTGTTTTCCACCATGTAGACGATGCCTTCGCAGATATTGGTCATGTGATCGCCAAGCCGCTCAAGAAAGCCTGACGTGTTAAGTATGCGGACGGCCTGGTCTACAAGTTCCGGGTGTTCCTTCATTAGCCGCAGCAGTTCTTTGGTGAGCGCCTTGTGTTCGGCGTCTATCGCGTCGTCCATAGCGGCGGTCCTGCGGGCGGCCTCCGTGTCCTGGTCCAGGTACGCCGAGACGGCGCCGCGAATCATATCCTTGCCGCAGGTCGTCATCTTTTCCAGGTGTTCCATCGCGTGAAACGGAGGCTCGCCTGAAAGTTTCAGCGCGGCCTTGGCAAGGTGAACCGTGTGGTCGCCCGCCCGCTCAAGGTTGCCGGTGATCTTGAAGATCGCCACCAGCTCGCGCAGATCGCGGGCCACCGGTTGCTGCGTGGCGATCAGCACCGCCGCCTGGTCCTCAATCTTCAACTGTATCGCGTTCACCACCGCGTCGGACGCCTTAACCTCCCTGGCAAGTTCGCCGTCGTTGTTACGCAGCGCGTCCCAGGCGTTCCCCAGGTCCTGCTCAACGCGGGACGCCATCGTCAGAATGTCGTGCCGTATCCGGTTAAGCTCCTCCAAAAACATTATCCGTCTATTCATCATCAAAGTCCCCTTACCCAAAACGTCCAGAAATATAGTCTTCCGTGCGGCGGTCGCGGGGGTTTGTAAACATCTCTTTGGTGCTGCCGTACTCTATAAGCTCCCCCAGCAGGAAGAACGCCGTCCTGTCACTGACCCGCGAAGCCTGATGCATAGCGTGGGTAACGATCACGATACTGAAGTCCCGCTTAAGCTCCACCATCAGTTCCTCTATCCGCCCCGTGGCTATCGGGTCAAGTGCGCTGGTAGGCTCGTCCATCAGGATGATCTCCGGTTCCATCGCGATACTGCGGGCAATACAGAGCCTCTGCTGCTGCCCTCCCGACAACTTTCCGGCGGGCGACCTCAGCCTGTCCTTCACCTCGTCCCAGAGAGCCGCCTTCACAAGGGAACGTTCCACCAGATCGGCGAGCGCGGCGCGGTTACGCATCCCGTGTACGCGGGGGCCGTAAGCCACGTTGTCGAATACCGACATACTGAACGGGTTCGGCTTTTGGAAGACCATCCCGACGCGGCTGCGCAGTTCGGTAACGTCGAGGCCGCCGTAAACATCCTCACCGTCCAAGAGGACGCTGCCCGTGATCCGGCAGCCGGGAATAAGATCGTTCATCCGGTTCAGCACCCTGATAAAAGTCGATTTACCGCACCCGGACGGCCCGATCAGCGCGGCGATTTCCCGTTTCTTCAGCGTAAATTCGATCCCTTTGAGCGCCTGAAACTCGCCGTAAAACAGATCGAGACCCGAAATATCCAGTTTGTTCCGGCACGCACCGTTTTCCGTCACAACGAAGCTCCCGCGCCCGGACGATTTCTGAAAAGGCGCGCCGAAAGCTTTGCCGCGCCGTTGACAAGGATCACGACGATCACCAGCACACCCGCCGTTGCGAAAGCCTTGGCGAAGTCGTCCGGGTGAATCGCCTCTTTCGTCAGGTAGTACAGGTGAATAGTCAGCGTGCGGCCCGAATCGAAAATCGAGCGGGGCAGGTTGCGGGCGATCCCGACAGTCAGCAGGACGGGGGCGGACTCGCCCACCACCCTCCCTATCGCCAGTATCGCCGAAGTAAGAATGCCCGGCAGGGCGAGCGGGGCCGTGATACGGACGATCGTCTGGAAGCGCGTCGCGCCGAGCGCGAGGGACGCCTGCCGCAGCTCGTCGGGAATCGTTTTGAGTGACTCCTCAGTTGTGCGGATTATCACCGGCAGAATCATAATACTCAGCGTGGCCGCGCCCGCCGCTATCGACTGCCCGAACCCGAACACGCGGCAGAACGCGAGGAGGCCGAAAAGCCCGTACAGGATCGACGGGATACCGGCCAGCGTCTCTATCGCGAGGCGGATCACGCGGATCGCGCCGGAATCCTTTGAGTACTCGTTCAGGTAGATCGCGGTAATCACCCCGACCGGAAGCGCGATACCGAGCGACAGCACCGTTATGTACACCGTGCTGACGATCATCGGCAGGAGGCCGCCGCCCTCCCCGCCGAAAACAAACGAAAGTTTAAAAAAGCCCGCCGACTGCGTGATAATGTAGCCGACTATAAAGACGAGCACCAGCATCACAAACGCCGCCGCCGCCGCCATCAACCCGTACAACGCGCCGTCCTTCACCTTCCGCCCGCGCACAAACCCGATTTCTCCCGTCATCTCTTTCACATTGATCTCCTGCTGAAACAATAGCGTCCCTCCGTTAGCCCTTCGTTAAAGAAGTGTTAAAATTGTGTTAGCCGCCGGCCCGCTTACAAAAGCCCTGTCGGGCGGCAGCCTTCCGAGCGGCGGCCCATTCCTTCATTGATCATTGATCGTCTCTAATTGCTATAAATCATTACCGGGTAACGATTTAAGCCGGGATGGGGTCAGACCCCCGCCACCCGGTAAGTTCCGTGTTAGCCGCCGGCCCGCTTACAAAAGCCCTGTCGCACGGCGGCTTTCCGAGCGGCGGCCCATTCCTTCATTACTCATTGATCATCTCTAATTGCTATAAATCATTACCGGATAACGATTTAAGTCGGGATGGGGTCAGACCCCCCGCCGCCCGGTAAGTTCCGTGTTAGCCGCCGACCCGCTTACAAAAGCCCTGTCGCACGGCGGCTTTCCGAGCGGCGGCCCATTACTCATTGATCATCTCTAATTGCTATAAATCATTACCGGATAACGATTTAAGTCGGGATGGGGTCAGACCCCCGCCGCCCGGTAAGTTCCGTGTTAGCCGCCGGCCTGCGAATTTTTTGCCCGGTATTTCAAAAAAGCTCTTTTGGACTAATATTCAGCGCGTTGGCTATTTTTATGATGGTAAGCAGGGACGGCATCTTTTTCCCGCTCTCGACACTGGCAAGAAAACTTTGGGACAAATTCGACTGTAGCGACAAGGTCATCTGGGAAAACCCTTTTTGGGTGCGGATTTTTTTTATTTGAGATATCACATACTGCAATTGATCTGATATATCCATAAAGGCATCCATATAGAGCTTTTTCAAAAACCCGGTTGGTTTTTAGAAAAGCTTCCGAAAAAGCGGTCTAATCTGACTAAGGCCCGCTTTTTCATATAAATCTAAGGCAGCCGGACAAGCAAAGCTTGTCTCCCAAGCAAAGCTTGTCTCCCAAAAACTGAAGTTTTGGGAAAGCCTCTATATAATTCCTCATGATTACCGAAGTTTCTGTTAACCCTAACCATGTTTCGCCGGGAGGCCCTACGGGATCGCCGCCGCCATCTCCGGCCTGACGCCGGATACCGGCGGGATCAGCCTAGAAGAACTCGCGCTTCAGCCAGCGTCCTATATTACCGACAAGGGCCAGCGGGTTTATTCCGCCGCCCTGCGCCGCCTCCGTCTCCGCCGCCTGCGCCGCGCCGCCCTCCCTGTTGTTGCCTTCCAGCACGAGGCCTACGGCGGTTGCGTAGGCCGGGTTGCGGTAATCGTCCACGAGGCCGCCGACAGGCAGCGGGTTGCCGATCCGTACCGGCAGGTTAAAGACTTCCGCCGCAAGGTCGGCCGCGCCGGAAAGGTTCGCACCGCCGCCGGTGAGGACGACGCCGCCGCCCAGCGTCCGTAGCGGACGGTTTTCTTCGATCTTCGTCTTGACCAGCTCGAATATCTCCGTCATGCGCGGCTTCACGATGTCGAGGATAAGCTGGCGTGGTATCGGGAACGGGGCCCGCCCGCCCATGCCCGGCACGATTATCGTCTCGTCCGCCTCGTCAAGCAGGGGATCCCAGCAGCAACCCGCCTCTATCTTTATCTTTTCCGCTGTTTCGCCGGCTATGTTCTTTACTATTGATATGTCGCTCGTGACCTGAGCCCCGCCGACCGGCACCGAGGCGGTAACGGAGGCCGCGCCCTGGTCGTAGACGATAATGTTCGACGTTCCGCCGCCAAGGTCGAGCAACATGACGCCGATTTCCTTCTCTTCGTCGGTAAGGACGGCGCGGCCCGCCGCAAGTGTTTGCAGCACGAGGCCGTTTACGCGGAAGCCGGCGCGGTTCACGCATTTGACCAGATTCTGAGCGCTCGTAATAGAACAGGTGATGATCAGCACCTCGCTTTCGAGCCGGACGCCGATCATGTGGAGCGGGTCGCGTATGCCGCTCTGGCTGTCGACTATGTAGGTTTGCGGGATCACTTCCAGTATCTTCCTGTCCATCGAAAAATCGACGGCCCGCGCCGCCTCAAGCACACGCTCAAGATCGTCCTCGCTTATCTCGCGCCGGGCGCGGTTCTTGCCGTTCACCGCGACGACGCCCCGTGAGATCACGCCCTCGGTGTGGCTGCCGCTTATTCCCGTCCAACAGTTGTCGGCGACCTGCCCGCTCATCAGTTCCGCCGCCTCCACTGCGGCGGAAATCGAGCGCAGCGTCGCCTCGATGTTGACCACGACGCCTTTCCGCAGACCGGTGGACGGACTCTGCCCCACGCCGGTTATCGAAAAACCGCCCTGCGGACCCCGCTCGGCGATAACGGCGCGAACTTTGGTCGTACCTATGTCAAGCCCCACAATGATATTATTCCTGGCCATATTCACATTTCCCTAACCGTGTACGAGGCCGTACCGGTTCTAAAATCCAGTTCGTCAAGCGCCACACCTTTCTCGTTAAGCACGTCCAGCAGCAACAGCATGTAGCGCAGCTTGTCTTCGCTTATATGCTGGCCTATCCGAATCTTTGCCGGGTTGTACGCCGGGTACAGGGTCAATTCGTAGGCGTCATATTTTTTCTTGCTTATCTGTATTTCGGAAATCGTGGAAAGCAGCTCCGGCGCTTCCGTGCGGAGGGCGTCCAAGTCCTTCCACAACGGCGACAGGAATTCGGGAAGCCTCAGGCCCGGCCTTATGTTCTCGAAGACAAGGCCGGATATTACCGGAAGCGCCGCGTCGGCTTCCTGGCCGCCGTTCCGCCCTATCTGAAACAGTACGCCCTCCTTGTCAAAGAAGACGGGAACCGCCCTGCCGTTCATGTCCGTTACGGCGGCGGCCACGGCGCTGCGCTTCGTGAGCGATATCTCGACGCCGTCCGGAAAGTGCTTTATCACCCTGGCCGCTTCGATCTGCGGTATCGCGGACAGGGCTTCCTCAGATGCGGCGGCGTTCACCGACATGAACGAGGAGCGCGGCCCGATCCCCGCCGCCTCAAGCACCTCCGCGCGGCTGATCCCGCCTGGGCCTTTTATGTCCACCGTGCCGAGCGGCATACAGGGGCTTATCACGAAGAGCCAGAGCAGTTCGCCGGCCAGCAGAACCGAACAGGCGGCAAGTATCCGCTTCAGAGGTTTTTCGAACTTGAAGTTCTCTTTTTCTTCGGGGTCAGCCGCTTCCAGTTCCTCGTCTATTACGGCGTTATACTCCATCGCGGCCTTATACTCCACCGTAAGCTCCCCCGTTTATGTTTTCCCGAACGTCGGGAGCGAACGGTTCGCGGGACACGTTCACGATTAGGCCCGACATGATCAGGGTGATTAGCAGCGACGAGCCGCCAGCGGAAAAGAACGGGAGCGTTACGCCGGTCGCGGGGGCCGCGCCCGCGATGACGGCTATGTTGAGCAGTGTCTGCGTAACGATCATCGTTACAAGGCCGCAGGCCAGGAGGCGCTTGAACGTGTCTCCCGAGCGCAGAGCGGCGCGGTAGCCTCGCCACGCAAAAAACGCAAACAGAAGGATCAATACTATGACGCCGATAAAGCCCCATTCCTCGGCAAACGCGGCGAAGATAAAATCGCTCTGAACCTCCGGCACACTCTCGATCTTCCTTGTCCCCAGGCCGATACCTTTGCCCCAAAAGCCGCCCGACCTTAACGTCGCTACCGAGGCGCTTACCTGATACCCCGCGCCGAGCGGTTCCCACTCGGGCCATATAAAACTTATCAGGCGGCGCAGACGGTGTTCCTTTGTCAACACGAGCAGAAAGGAGATCGGCAGGAATATTATCACCGCGCTGACGAAATATCGTTTCTTTATTCCTGCCAGAAAGAATATAAAAAGCGCGTTGCTTGCGATGAAAAGCGCTGTCGAGAAATTATTCTGTAACAGGATCAGCGTAAAGAATAACGCGGTGATCAGAGTCGGCGGAAGTACGCCGGACACAAACATGTCCAGCTTTTCTTTTTTCTTGTCAAAGATGTGGGCAAGGTAGAGCGGTAGTACCAGCTTGACAAGTTCGGAAGGCTGAAAAGAAAGTCCGGCCGCCCCTATCCAGCGGGAAGCGCCGTTGATGTTAAGGCCGATACCGGGAACAAAGGTGAGGCCGCAAAGGAGGAGCGCGGCTATCACAAGGATTCTTACCGCGCCGCGCAGGAACTCGATGTTGACGTTGGCGGCTAACCCGAAAGCGGCAAAGCCTATGGCCGCAAATACGGCCTGGCGGGAAACGAAATGCCAGCGGTCGCCCTTGTACCAGTTTTCAGCGAAAGCGTACGACGCAGAATAAAGCACTGCCAAACCGGCGCCCGTAAGTAACACTACACATGCTATCAGCGCGTGATCAAAAACAGCTTTTTTACTTGTATTGTCAACAGAAAAAACCATCCCTCCCCCAGGATACGATATTAAAAATAAAACCCAAAACCGCTCAAATGATATATTTTTTAAAAAAAATAAACAAGCGTCTTTTATTCGCAGTGGGGTCTGCTCCCCCGCCCCTTGGGGCGGTTTAGAGTGGGTAGCAACTACAAAAAAATTGTAGTAGACGGGTTTGCCATGCAAACCACCACAGATGATAAATTTCCGCAGCCGAACGAACCTCGTAGATAATGCATCGCTTACAAGATACCCCGCCGCTCTGCGGCGGGGAGCTTCATTATTCATTGAATCTTTAATGTTGACAAAGCTATTATAGTGAACAAACCGCCAAGTATCCAGAAGCGGTTTACAACTTTTGTTTCCGCCCAGCCGGACAACTCAAAATGATGATGAAGCGGCGCCATCCTGAACACACGTTTCCTTTTTATTTTGTATACAAGCACCTGGATTATTACCGACGCCGCCTCAAGAACAAAGACGCCTCCGGCTATAAGTATCAGTATTTCTTTTTTTATCAGCAGCGATATTACGGATATGACCCCGCCTAAAGCGAGGCTCCCGACATCGCCCATAAAGACGTCGGCAGGGTGGGCGTTAAACCACAAAAAGCCCACACAGGCCCCAACGCCGGCCAGACAGAACACGGTAAGCTCGCCCGCCCCCGGTATATACGGAATACCCAGATACTGCGAATAGTCGGAGCGGCCCGAAAGATAAGTGAGCATCGCGAGGCTTATGAATACAAATATCAAAAGCCCGGAAGCGAGGCCGTCCAGCCCGTCGCTTAAATTTACCGCGTTACTTTCGCCAACCATAAGGAGCACGGCAAACGGAATCCACATAACGCCCATATCGACAACGGGATTCTTGAAAAACGGCAGGTAAAAGTCCGTGGATATTTTTTCGTGTCTGTACAGGTACAGGGCTATCGCGAGCGCCGCCAGAAATTGCAGGACAAGTTTTGTCCAGACTGGCAGTCCGCGTGAATTACGTCTTTTTATTTTTAAAAAATCATCGGCAAAACCGATGGCGCCGAACACGACAAACGTAATAAGCGTGAGCCATACCATTGAATTTTCCATATCCATCCAAAGCAGCATCGCGATAAGCACGGATATTATTATTAATATTCCGCCCATCGTCGGCGTACCGTCTTTTTTTAGGTGCGTCGCCGGGCCGTCGTCCCGTACGGACTGCCCTATCTTGAATTTCCTGAGCCGCTCAATAAGCGGGGCGCCGAATAGAAAACAGAGCAGCAGCGTGGAAAGCGCGGCATAGGCGCCCCTGAATGTTATGTATTGAAATACGTTGAAAGCCGTCCAATACTTAACCAGCGGATAAAAAAATTCCAAAAACACAAAAACCCCTTACAAGACTTAACGGCGTGATCCGTTTTAAAATATCAGCCAATTATACCGGCATGACCCTTTCCAGCGCGCAAGCCCTGCTGCCTTTTAACAGGATCATATCCCCCTTTCTTATGTTCTCCCGCGTCTTTGACCTTAAATCGTCAATACTGTTCGTATGAAACACAAATTTGTTTTTTGTGTCTTTCAGTTTTGCGCAAGAAGCCTTTGTTTCTTCGCCAAACAAAAAAATAATATCCGCCTTAGACTCGGCAAGCCGCTCTCCCAGCGCCTCGTGCGCCGCCTCCCCGCCGTCACCAAGTTCGAGCATCGAGCCTATTATGTAAACGCGCCGCCCGTCCCAGTCCGCCTCGTCGCAAAGCGATATTGCCTTATCCATAGAGTCGGGGTTCGCGTTGTAACAGTCCCGCAGTACCGTAAATTCGCCAGCTATGACTTCGCCGCGACCAAACAAGGGTTTTGCCCCGGCAAGCCCGGCGCGTACCGCCTCGCCGCTGACGCCGGCGGCATCCGCAAGGGCGGCGGCGGCCAGCGCGTTCATCAAGTTGTGCTCCCCCGGCAACGCGAAGTTTACGCTTTCCCCGTCCCAGACTACCGTACTGCCGAAAAGTCCACGCGATTCGGCGCCGCCGAATTTTTTTGAAGAAGTCTTTCCAAAAAACTTAAGCCTTCCGTTTAGTTCTTCGGCCAAAAGTTCTGAAAAAGCGCCGCCTTCCGGCAGAAGCGCAAGTTCCTTGCCGGTAAAGCGCGAAAAAACCGCCCTTTTTTCGAGGGCGATCCCCCGCTCGCTGCCTATCATGCCAATATGGGCGGAACCGGTATTCGTTATCAGCGCTATATCCGGCCTAAGGACCGCGGCAAGTTCCGCGATCTCGCCCTTCCTGTTCATCCCCATCTCGAAGATCCCGACCTCGTGCCCGGATCTGACGTGGAATACTGAAAGCGGCAGCCCCGAATCGGAATTAAGGTTGCCTCCGTTAAATACCACGCTACGCTCCGCGCCTATCATCGCGGCGGCAAGCTCCTTCGTCGTCGTTTTTCCGGACGAACCGGTAATGCCGACCTTAAGCATCGCGGGAAACCTGTCAAGGTAGGCCGCCGCAAGCGCCTGCAGACCCCGCAGCGTATCCCGCGCCAAAACCAGCGACTTCCCGGCCTCCCGCGCCGCCTCCGTTAGCCCATACGTTTCACGTTTTGCCCTTTCGACAAGGGCGCCCGCGGCGCCTGCGGCAAAGGCGTCTTTTACAAAGGCATGACCGTCTGTCTTTTCACCGGGCAACGCGACGAACAGCGCCCCCGGAACGATTTCCCTCGAATCAACACAGACCGAATCGAAGCCGCGATTTTCCATGCCACTTTCGGCGCCCGGTAAAAGTTCGAATCCGGGGAGCGCCGCCGCTTCGTTAAAAGTCATCAACATATATCCCGCCCGGAAAACCGGCAGGCTGCCGTCATTTCACGTCGATCCTCATTACTTGCCGCCTATGATCACCTGAAGCACGTCTTCGGGCGGCTTTTTTTCCAGCATCAGATTCGACCTGGCAAATTCTTCGATGCGGGAGGAGGATGAAAGTACGGTAATGTCCCTGATAAGCCGCTTGTTGTTGTCGATCCATTCCTCCTGCCGTTCGACCAGAATTTCCATTTCGTCATTCAAAGCGGAATAACGCGCGGACTGCCATATCACGATTCCCAGCAAAAGCGGCAAACTCAGCGCCATAGCGTACAAAGATATTTTCCATCCCATGGGTAGCCTCCAATATTACAGTTTTTCAAGCGCCCGCAGTTTTGCGCTCCGGGACGGCGGATTTGCTTCCGCCTCTTTCCGCGACGGAGTCACCGGCTTTACGGTAAGTAACAGCGCCTCTTTTAATATCGGCGTACCGGACAACCGGGAAAAGCCGTTACCGCCGCCTGTCGCCCTGTCGCGGAAAAAGTTTTTTACGATCCGGTCCTCCAGCGAGTTGAACGTGATCACGCCCAGCCTGCCGCCCGGACGCAGCGCGGAAAAGGCCGACCGCAACAGGCCGGGCAGCTTTTTCAACTCGCCGTTCACCTCGACACGCAAAGCCTGAAAGGTCTTTGTCGCGGGGTGAAGGCGGCGGTGCCGGCAGGCCGCCGGGACGGCTTCCCAAACAAGCCGTTCCAGCGTACAGGCATCGCTAATCGCCGCCCGCCGCCTTGCCTCGACAACGGCCCGCGCGATACGGCGTGAATAGCGTTCCTCCGCGTTGAAAAAAAGCATATCAGCAAGCGCCGCCTCGCTGTACGAAGCAAGAATTTCCGCGGCGGACGGACTGCTTTCTGTATCGATCCTCATATCCAAGGCCTCAGTTCCCCTAAAACTAAAACCCCTGTCCCCTTTCTGATAATGATAAAGGGACACCCCCAAATCCAAAAGGATGATACCCGGCAAAGTTCCCGGCGCCTCCCCCGCGCCTAGGCGGGACAAAAAATCCTGCGCCCAACCCCTGTAAAACTCTATCCGTCCGCCAAATTCTTTTAAGCGCTCACGCGCAACATTTATTATTTCTTTATCAGCGTCCACCCCAGTTACCTGTAAATTGGGAAAACGGCTCAAAAAAACGGCGCTATGCCCTCCCTCTCCAAGCGTACAGTCCACCATGTACTCTTCTGCTTTAGCGGCAAGCCTCTCTGTCGCAAGAAAGCGTACAAGCTCCTCCGGTAACACCGGAGTATGCACAGTCGTCAAAACAATTCGCCAAACTGTTCCGCCGCCAGGGCAAAGCTTTCACCGTCTTCACCCTCGTTTACGGCCTTGTACACGGCGGCATCCCAAATTTCAATACGCTGGCCGACGCCTAAAACAAAGCAGTCCCGTTTAAGACCGGCATACTCGCGCAGAGTCTGCGGTATCGCGATGCGGCTGGACTTGTCGATTTCCAGTTCCGAAGCCCAGCCCAAAAAGTGGCGCTGCATCCTGCGGACATCCTTCAGCATCGGCGAAGCATTTTCCCATTTTTCGGCGAAGCTCCGCCACTTTTCAGACGTGTAAACCCACAGACACTGCTCCACCCCGCGGGTGATCACGAGCTTGTCATCCGCAAGCGCCCGTTGCAAGGCCGCCGGAAACGTTATGCGACCCTTATCGTCAAGCGTGTTGCAATAGCCGCCGTTAAGCAAACATCCGCTCCCTGCGGTCTTGTCCACAGCCGGAGAGTATATTGTTTTGTAAGGAATTTTCGCCACAAATCGCCACTTTTCGCCACATACTTTATTTATACCCCGTCCCATCCTTCCAGGTCAATCGGGCTTTAGTGAAAAAGAAAAATTTTTTTTATTTTTTTCCAGATTATTACTAAACATATATTTAGACTGTTGGCAGGATGATCCCGCTCGTAGCTTTTATATGGTATCCACAGTATTAAAGACAGCGGCACTTATAATTTTTCACCGAAAATAACGGGATATAAGGTTAAAACCCATATTCTGCCCGCCCCGCTATAGAGCGTTGAAACGACAAATCGCCTTTAATTACTTTCTATAACAGAGGCTTTCCCAAAACTTCAGTTTTTGGGAGACAAGCTTTGCTTGGGAGACAAGCTTTGCTTGGCTGCCTTAGATTTATATGAAAAAACAGGCTTTAGATCGCTTTTTTGGAAGCTTTTCCCAAAACCAACCGGGTTTTGGGAAAAGCTCATAATAGAATAATTTTATAACAATATAAAATTACAGGAGTTAATAATATCAATGAAAAAGCATATCATTATTTTTGTATTAAGCATAACAAATGCCGTCTTAAGTTTTTCCGGGGAACAGGGCGGCAATATATACACATTTATCGTAAATATTGTAAATGACCAATTCCGCCTGCCTTTGGTCGGACTTGTGAATATAGCAAGGGGAGACCATAGTACGCTCCATGCCGGGCTTGCCAATAGAAATGAAGGTGATTTTACCGGTTTACAGGCGGGTCTCGTAAACACGGTAGACGGCGCCGTCGACGGCGTTCAAAATGGATTGGTAAATACCGCAAAGCAGTTGGACGGAGTTCAGGCCGGACTTTTTAACTATGCGGAATCCGCCAAAAACGGCCTTCCTGTCGGACTCGTTTCAATCGTCAAATACGGGGGTTACAGGGCCGTGGAATTAAGCGTAAACGAAACGGCGCCTGTAAACATCGCGCTTAAGACGGGCGTTCCACAATTATACACGTCAATAATTTTTTCGTATAACCCGTTTGAAGAGAACGTCCGCGATCAAATATTCCTCGGTGCCGGACTGGGTTCAATAATTACAATAGACGAACCTTTCTTTTTTAATCCTGAAATTACAACTTCCGGCAAGGTCGCCGGGCGTTCTCAGTTTTACACCAGTTTCGTCCCGTACTTCGGTTTTGATTTAACTCCGGACACGAGCGTTCTTGCCGGCCCCTCTTTATTATGGACGCATTCTTTGAAAAACGAAAACTCGGCCGCGCCTTTCTTTAAAATGCTGGAGTGTAAAATCGGTGAAAGAAACAGCTTATTTCTGGGCGGAAAGATAGCGGTAAGACTTCGCTGGTAAAGAGAAGCTGCGGCATGCGACGGCCTTTTCAAACATGGCCGCCGACTGATTGATCATGCCCCGTATGCCGCACGGGGATAATGGACAGAAAAGAAAAAACTTTATATATTTTAGTTCCGGACTATATATGGATTGCGTTCATAAAGTAGGACACTAATTAAGGTATGGAGTAGAAAATGCCACAAAGCCATGTTTATTTGGATTACAACGCGACTACGCCGTTGCGCGGCGAGGTGCGTGACGCGATAATCGAGGATTTTTCCGTATACGGGAACGCCTCCAGTATGCACGAGTCGGGACGTCTGGCGCGCGCCCGCGTTGAGGAGGCGCGACAGGCCGTAGCCGCGCTGATTGGGGCCCCGGCGGACGGCGTCATCTTCACGTCAGGCGGTTCGGAATCGAACAACACGGTCTTCCAAACTATGCGCCGTATCGCCAGTGCCCCCAATGGCGCGGTTTTGACGGAAGGACGTTTCGGCATAATAACGACGGCAATAGAACACCCCTGTGTGCTCAATTCCGCTTCCTACCTTAAATCGCTCGGCATGAACGTCACGATCCTGCCGGTTGACGAGTACGGCAAGATCAAAATGGAAGCCTACAGGTCCGCGCTGAACGAGAACACGCTTTTTGTTTCCGTGATGATGGCGAACAACGAGATAGGCACGGTTCAGGACATCAAAGAAATAGCCCGCATGGCTAAGGATGCCGGCGCCTGGATGCATACGGACGCAACACAGGCCGCCGGAAAGATACCCCTGGATGTTGACGAACTCGGCGTTGACTACCTTACACTCTCGGCGCATAAAATCTACGGGCCCAAAGGGATAGGGGCGCTGTACAGACGGAATAAAGCGCCGCTCTACCCGCTTATACACGGCGGCCACCAGGAGAACGGCCTTCGGGCCGGTACCTACAACAACATCGGCATAATGGGCTTCGGTAAGGCGGCGGAACTCGCCAAAAAAGAACTGCCGGAGTACTGCAGGAAGATAGTGGCGCTGAGGGACAGACTGCGCGAAGGCCTCCTTGCCAAGGTACCCACGATAAAAATCAACGGCCACCCGACGGATATGCTGCCAAACACGCTGAACATCTCGTTCCCCGGCGCGGAAGGCGAGGCGATACTGCTGTCGATGGATTTGAAAGGGATAGAGGCGTCCACCGGCTCGGCCTGCGCGTCCGGCAGCCTTGACCCGTCCCATGTCCTGATGGCGATAGGTGTGTGGCCGGAACTTGCCCACGGCTCGATACGTTTCAGCCTGGGCTGGGGCAACACGGAAGCCGACATAGATTACGTGATAGAAACGATCCCGCCGATAATAGCGCGTCTGCGGGCTATGTCAACGCTGGGTTGCTGCAACATCAGCGCTCTTTGAGCCGTGCCTCGCTGCGCGGAACCCCGTCCAGTTCCCGAAGCCATGATAAAGACACGCGCTTATCCGGTACGATGTAGGGGCGGGAAAGAACATCTGCGGTTGCGGGCGTTGCCGGGGCAGAAACTGACCCCGTCCTCCCCGAATGAGCCTCCGTGCGGCAAGCGCGAACCTAAGGTTCGGCGGGGTATTAAACCAGACTTTGCGAATAAACAGATATTCAAGACGGATAGAATGAAAATCCACACCCACCAAATTCTTCTCCCATGTCGAAACGTTTCCCGCTGCCATGTCCACCTCCCCAAAGTTTTCGGCTTACCGGGAAAAAATACCATGGTTGAGAGAAATTGTGGCTCAAGTTTAGCGCAGGCGGTGGGGAGGTTCACCCTTTTGGGCAGTATAGCCTCCCGCCCGTATTGCTTTACCCGCCTGCCAGTGTAACTACTCCCCGAATCCCGTTCCTGCGCCTCGCCTCATCAAGGCTTTTATATTTTCCGCTGGCCGCGTCCTCCACAAGCCGGAGCTTAAACGCCTAGCTCATATTTAGGCCCTTATGTGAGCCTGTTCCAAAACTAATTGACTGTGCGCTAAAGCGCACGGTTTTGGACCAGGCTTGAGCCTGAAGGCTCTTGCGGTTTTTCAGGCTAAAGCCTTGCAAAACCGCGTTTTTTAAA
>JAISLM010000111.1 GCA_031290855.1 Spirochaetaceae bacterium | reverse complement strand
CATCGGCATCGCAAAAAATCCGGGTTATACTGTCGTTATCCATAAGAAACCCCTCCCGTTTCCTGTATAATGAGTTGTTTGTTTATCCCGTTATATCATGTCCGGGCAGGGGTTTCTTCCGTAGAACTCACGTTATATACAAAAAATTATTCGGACGGTACCGTCCGCTCGGCTGTGGTTTTCGCCGCCTCCAGGGACGCCGCTATCTCCTGGCAGGCGGTCTGGACATAGGTCACGCTTTCATTTACATCCCGGGATAGATGTTTTAAACTTTCCACGATGTCGTGGATGGAGCCGCTCTCCTGTTTTATCATCTGGGAACCGGTCCTGACCTGGTTCGCCGTGCCCCGCAGGGTGGTCAGGGCCGCCAAGATCCGGCCGCCGTTAGACGCCTGGGCTTCCACCGCCTCCATGACATGGTTAAACGAGCCCTCCATATCCGTTACTTCCCGGAACATCACCTCCATTGTATCCACGGTCTCCGCCGATACCTGCCGGATCCGCTCGATCCCTTCCCTCATTTCCCTTATCCCCTGGCTGATCGTCCCCGATTCCTTGTTTGATGATTCCGCAAGGCCTCGCACTTCTCCGGCCACCACGGCAAACCCCTTCCCCGCCTCCCCGGCATGGGCCGCCTCAATGGCCGCGTTCATGGCGAGGATGCTGGTCTGTGCCGCTATGTTCACAAGGGCGGCGTTAGCCTCTTCCAGAAACGCCGACTGTTCCGCTATCCGACCCAGATACTCGCTGAGGCTTTTCAGCATCTTCTGCCCGGTCTCCGACGCCCGGCTAAGTTTGGTCGTGGTTTCGTGGGCCCGTTCGACCACCTTCCGCACCGATTCAACATCCTTGACCATCCGTTCTATCGAATCTGAAGATTCATCGATATTTTGTCCCTGTGTCTCCACCGCCTCATCCAGGGAACGGATATGGTTGATGATCCCATCCACCGATTCCGCGGTTTGGTCCACCGATTTTATCTGTACATCCGCCTTGTTCTGCACCGACTCCATGTTCCGGTTTATCACTTCCAGTCCGTCAGATGATTTGCGAATTGAAACATTGAGCTTGGCGCTGATGTTTTTTTGGTTTAACTGTTCGTTGTTGATATCCGTCAAGGTTTTTTTGAGCTCGTCCCGGATAGTATTGAGGGCCTGCTGCATATTACCGATTTCGTCCCGCCGGTCAACAGGAATTGCCACCTCAAAATTCATATCCGCCAGGGCGCTTCCCGCTTTGACCATTTCCCTGATCGGCCGGAGCAGGGAACGGGACACAAAAAAAGCCGCCAGGCCGGAACCCAGGATCGCCAAAACCAGGGCCGACCCCAGGGCGATATATGCCCGCTGCTCCAGGCCGGCGATAAAGGAGACGTCATAGTCCAGGCCGATGACGGCGCGTACCCGGCCTCCGGCGGAACAGGGAATAAAGAGGGAAACAAAGGAGCCCCACTCGTCTGTATAGGGAGCGCTGAATTGGCGCTGCCCGGTGGTATAGGCCAGGTCCAGTTCCTCCGGAATTTCCTCCGCCGGGTAGAGCTTAAAAGCTTCGTTGGCGTCGGTGATGTCGTCCAGATCATCGGTATCAAAAACAAACTCGTATTCCGTACCGTTTTTTATCAGGAGATAGATGTAGGCAAGGCCAAAGGAATCGGCAAAAACCTGCATATCCCGCAGCATCTGCCAATAGGTCCCGGAATTCGCTTTTGCTTCGGCGATGATGGCGTCCGGATCGTAGATGACCGGGTACTGGTGTTCTATCATGTCCGCCAGACCGGTCAGGGTCCTGACATAGGAATCCTGAATATACCGGCTGTATTCGGCATACATGACAATTCCCACCCCCAGGGCAATGAGCATGCCCAGGGCTACAAAATTAAGAAAAAATCTGGTTCGCAGGCTTTTCATACCCTATGCATCCCCCTATCGCGCCTTACCTGGGGATTAGCTGTCATTCGCCTCTACACCTCAGGGCTTAATACTTGAGCCTGTTCCAAAACTAATTGACTGTGCGCTAAAGCGCACGGTTTTGGACCAGGCTCTTGCGGTTTTTCGGGCTAAAGCCTTGCAAAACCGCGTTTTTTAAAGGTTGCTGGACAAGCGAAGCTTGTCTCCCCAAAACTGAAGTTTTGGAACAGCCTCACTTTAATAATTTGTAATAAAAAAAACAAGCGCGGGCGGTGCGACACCGAAAAATTAACCGGGTAGAGGTGTTTAAAACAATATGAAAATGCAACCCGAATTACATATTTCAGTTAGGAGAGAGGTTGTCCGCCCACATCAATGAGCCTCCGCGCGGCAAGCGCGATCCTAAGGTTCGGCGGGGTATTAAACCAGAATTTTCGAATAATGAGTTATGAAGAGCGAGGGTGCGGGCGGCGGGACGGATGGCTTGTCATTGGGCGGGAGAGATGCTAGTATGTAGCATCTTCCATCGCGCCGGCGCTGAGGCGAACAGGACGCGGTGAGTAATATGTAAGGCGCCGGGACGGGCGGCGGACAAGCGTGACCGTGCCGGGAACGGAGGAGTTTGTGACGGTAGTTACAATGAAAAGCCTGCTTGAGTCGGGAGTACATTTCGGCCATCAGGTAAAAAGGTGGGATCCGCGGATGAAAAAATATATCTTCGCGGAACGGAACGGTATCCATATTATAGACCTGCAAAAGACGATCCAATCTTGCAAGGAGGCCTATACCGCCGTGCGCAAGATCATCAGCGGGCAGAAAACGGTGCTGTTTGTGGGGACAAAGAAGCAGGCGCAACAGGCGATACAGAAGGAAGCCGAGCGTTGCGGGATGTTTTATATCAACAACCGCTGGTTGGGCGGGATGCTTACCAATTTTGCCACGATAAAAAAGTCCCTTTTGCGGCTCAAGAAGCTGGAAAAGATGGAAATTGACGGCACTTTCGAGAATCTCACGAAAAAAGAGATTGCCTCGCTTGGTAAAGAGCGGGCGCGGCTGCAAAAAAACCTGGGCGGCATCAAGGAAATGAAGGAGCTGCCCGGTATTCTGTTCGTCGTTGACACGCGGAAGGAGGCGATTGCCGTGGCGGAGGCCCGCCGCGTCGGGATCCCGGTTGTCGCGGTGGTGGACACGAACTGCAACCCGGAGGGTATCGATTATCCGATTCCCGGCAACGACGACGCTATCCGGGCGATCAGTCTTTTTACCCAGATAATCGCTAACGCGGTGGTGGACGGCGACAACGAGGCCGGTCTGCGCATAGTGGAAGGCGGCGGCGAGGGCGAAGACGGTCTTGAAGGCGTTGTTACGGACGTCTCAACCCGCGAAGAGGACAAAGAGGTCGATATTGAACAATATCAGGTAAATGAGACGGAAGTGGTGTCTGCGGTCATTCCGCCGCCGGTTTCAGGCGAGGATGAGGAACTGCCGGTCGATGTAGACAAGGTTTACGACGGAAAAGATTAGCCGGACGGAAAGAAGCGGGGCGGATACCGGGCTTTGGCGCGGGGTGAGGCGGTCGGCTTTGCCGTTCGGTCACCCGTTCTTCCAAGTGAAAATATTTTGTTAATATATAGGAGACAGGAATGGCTGTAAATACTGCCGATGTGAAGAGACTGCGTGACGTTACGGGCGTGGGTCCTGCGGAATGCAAGAAGGTGCTTACCGAAACGGACGGTGATTTCGACAAGGCCGTCAAGATACTAAAGGAAAAGGGGCTTGTCGCCGCAGAAAAACGGGCCGACAGGGCTACTAACCAGGGGCGTGTGTGGGTAAAGACCAAGGGGGACGCCGCCGTGCTGGTGGAGATCTCCACCGAGACGGACTTTGTCGCCCGCAACGCTGATTTTATCGCGTTGGGTCAGACGATAGCGGACAAGGTTCTGGACGAGGGTTTCTCCGAAACGGACGAAAGGCTCTACGGTATGGTAAAGGATCTGGCGACAAAGATACGCGAGAACATGAACTTAAAACGGATCAAGGTGGTGAAGGCCGCCGCGAATCAGAATATTGCCTCCTACGTGCATGGCGACGGTGCGATTGGCGTGGCGGTTGTCGTGTCTTCCGACAGGCCGGACGTGTTCTCCAACGAGGCCGCGCGCGATCTGGTGTTCTCTCTTGCTATGCACGTCGCCGCGTTTAACCCAGTCGCGATAAACGACTCGGATGTCGATCCCGCGCTACTCAAGGAGCAGGAGGAGATTTTCCGCAAACAACTGGAGACGGACGAAAAGTTCAAAGACAAGTCGGCGGGTATGCTTGAGGGTATTCTGAAAGGCAAGATGAACAAGTATCTTGCCGACATCTGCTTCCTCGACCAGCAGTATATCAAGAACGACAAGCTCACGGTAAAAAAGGCGCTCGCCGAGGCCGGCAAACAGTTTGGAGCCGAGTTCAAGATAGACGGGTACTTTAACTTTAGGGTTGGCGGCTGAACCGCCGTCCATAAAACAGGTGGTATGTATGAACGATGTGTTGAAGACTTGTGAAGACAGGATGAAAAAGACTCTCGCGTCTATGGAAGACGGATTTGCCGGTCTGCGCACGGGCCGGGCTTCGTCGGCCTTGTTTGACAAGGTGCGCGTCGACGCTTACGGCAACAAATCGCCTATCAAGGATCTGGCGAACATCTCGATTCCCGAAGCGCGGCTTGTCGTGATACAGCCTTGGGACAAGGCTTTGATTGGCGAGATAGAAAAGTCTATCCGCATGTCGGAGCTTTCGCTCAACCCGTCAAACGACGGCAAGGTCATACGTATTAGCATACCGCCGCTGACTGGGGATCGGCGCAAGGAACTGGTTAAACAGGCGAAGGGCCAGGCGGAACAGGCGCGTGTGGCCGTGCGCAACATACGGCGCGACGGCAACGACGAACTGAAAAAGCTGCTGAAAGATTCAAAGATAACCGAAGACGAGGAGAGTAAAACCTCCTCGGAACTGCAAAAGTTGACCGACCGTTACATAGGCAATGTTGACAAGGCCGTTAAAGATAAAGAAAAAGAAATAACGGAAGGCTAAGCGGGGCTCCGGGTAATGGGCGATAAAACGGGCGGCGGGACGCTTCCGGGTCATGTGGGGATTATTATGGACGGGAACGGCAGGTGGGCGCGGCGTAAAGGGCTTGCGCGGACGAGCGGACACACGGAGGGGCTAAAAACCGCCCGCCGCATCGTAGAAGCGGCTAGCAAACGCGGCATACGTTACCTTACCCTGTTCGTGTTTTCCACCGAAAACTGGAGGCGCGCCGCCCAGGAAGTTGACTTCATCATGTCCCTTGTCAAGCAGCATCTGACACGCGAGCTTGATTTTTACCGCGAAAACCATATCAGGATACGGCATACGGGCGATACGGACGGGCTTGCCCCGGACATAAGGGCCGAAATCGATCAGGCGCTGGGCGATACGCGAAATTTTGACGGGATGCAGGTGATTCTTGCGCTTAATTACGGCGGGCGGAACGCGATAGTCCGGGCGGCGCGGCGCTTCCTGCGACAGTGCGGCGGCGAGACGGCGGACCTGGACGAGGACGCGATCACGCGAAATCTTGACAACCCGGACGTACCCGATCCCGACCTTATCATAAGGACGGCGGGAGAATTCAGGACCAGCAACTTTTTGATGTGGGAGGCGGCTTACGCCGAATACTTCATCACGGACAAGTTCTGGCCGGATTTCTGTACGGAAGATTTTGACACGGCCCTTGCCGTGTATGCGGCAAGGGAACGCCGCTTCGGTGCGGTAACGCGGTGAAAAAACTAACAGAACGCCTGCTGATCTTTTTTATCGGTCTGCCGCTATGCCTCGCGGTAGTGGCTTTATTTCCACAAAAGAACCATCTTGCCATCAATATACTTGTTTCAATATTCTGCGTTTTAGGCGCTGTAGAACTTTCCGGTATGTTAAAAAAGAAAAATCTTTACATTTCCCGGTTCGAGGCCGGGGTTTTAGGGGCTATGGCGCCGCTCGGAATGACACTTTTGGTCAGTTTCGGCGTGGATCCGTTCATAATGCCCGCTATCATCGTGGCGAGCGCGGGCTGGCTGCTTGTTTCGGTGGTATTCGTACCGGTCAAACAAAGAAGCGCCGATACAAAACTTGACGGCGCGATTGGCCATACCGTCGCGGGTTTTGCCATACTGTTTTACCCCTCATCATTTTTAAGCTGGTTGATACTGATGAACAGGCTGCCGCACTCGCCCACGCTGATAATCGCATTCCTCTGCGTGGTTTTCGGCAACGATTCGCTTGCGTGGACGGCGGGACTTTTGTTTGGCAAGAAGAACCGCGGCATTTTTGCGGCAAGCCCCAACAAAAGCCTGGCCGGCTTCGTAAGCGGGATCGCGGCTTCGATAGGCGTGGGCCTGATACTCGCCGCAGTGTTGCCGCACGTATTCAACGCGGCCCGTTTTCCGCCGCCGTTTTCCGGCTTTGTTTTAGGCCTGTTTACCGGCGCCGCCGCCGTACTTGGCGACCTTGCCGAGTCTGCCCTAAAGCGCAGCGCCGGCGTAAAAGATTCAGGGACGCTCATTCCGGGACGCGGCGGCATCCTCGATTCCGTCGATTCGCTTGCCCTTTCCGCTCCGGTTTTTTATGTGGTGTACAGGCTTTTATTTGTGTAGTAAGGTATGATACATGCGTAAAGCGTTGATAAGCGGCGTAACGGGACAGGACGGGGCATACCTCGCCGAATTTCTGCTTGAAAAAGGCTATGAGGTTCACGGCATAAAACGCCGTTCATCAAGTTTTAATACACGGCGAATAGACCATATATATCAGGATCCGCATACTCTTTCCGAAGATAAGCCTTCTTTCATGCTGCACTACGGCG
>JAISLM010000110.1 GCA_031290855.1 Spirochaetaceae bacterium | reverse complement strand
AAGCAAAACGCGGGCAAGCGCACATATATTTTACATGAGAACTTTACGAATGCTGAAACAGGGCGTGTGGTACGAAATCAGTACCCGCGTCAACAACCGGGAACCCCTGTTCCGAGGGGGCCTGGCCCAGGCGCTGTTTGGCCGGGTGTTCCGGGAGACCGCGTGCAGGTTTGTCTTCGCGGTCCGGGGCTTAAGTCTCGCCGGCGACCGGCTGGCCTTTTGCATCAGGCCCGCGGACGGGTTCGAGCTGCCGGCGATAATGAAATGGCTAAAGCAGACCTTCGCCCAGAGGTACAACCGGGACAATGGACGGACGGGACATCTGTGGGGCGACCGTTACCGGTCGAGGATTCTGGAAGGGGAGCCGCCGGACGGCGGGGAGGCGGGAGACTTCCCGGCCTGCGGGGTCAGACCTCATAGCGGGCGACGCCTCGCCGGACGCGCTGCGGCGGGAGCCCCGCCGGCCCACGGCAGGGTCAGACCCCATCGCGGGAAACGGGCGTCCGGGCCCGCTTTTTTCCGCCTATACCCCCTTCCCGCCGTACCGGAGCCCGGATAAGCGGCACAACCCGCCCGTAGAACCGCAGCCGCCGCAATTTCCCCCCAAACCGAACCCGCCCAGTGGGATACCTCTGCCCTGAAAGCCGAATTGCGGGCCAGGTTTGGCCTTGTGTGTGGCTGCCGGGGCGGCCGCAGGATAATGCCCTCAAGCAAAACCCCCGCGCGGGTTACGCGCGCCTCAAGCCGCGCAAGCGGCTTGAGGCGGCCGGCTGTGGTTTAGTTGTCCGCGAATACTACCGTTTTGTCCAGCGTTACGTCATTCGTGGCCGTCTGGCCGGTTATGGACGCATCTTGGCAGTGGCCGCCGCGCCGCCCGCGATGCTGCCCGCCGTCAGCCTTAATCACGCCGGCGATGGTTTTGCCGTCCGCCAGCGTCAGCACCGAGTTCGTTGTCGAGAGCGTAAGCGCCTCGGCAGCGGTCAGCGTGACGTCGCCGCCGAACTCGACCTTGTCCGTGAAGGCTGCGGTGTTCAAGAACGCGGCCGCCCCGCGCTCTTTTAGATGCTCTATTTCAGGAACGAATCCACCGCACCCCTTATACCTAATTAATCATTGATTTTACCACTCCCAGCTTTTGAGGCGGCGCCCCAGAGCGGACGCTATGATGCTGGTGCAGAAATTTTTTGCCTCCCTGAGGGAGCCGCTGTCTAGACCGAGCCGGGAGATTTCACCGGCGGGCAGTACAGTTCCCTTTTCAAGCCAGCGGGACGGGGCCGCTTGGAGTTCCCCAGGGGAGGTAGCGTCGTAAATGCCCGTCAGGTGCGCCCACTTCCACAGAAAATGAACCAAAACACGGGAAGAGGCCGGACCTTTGGCGTCATCCAGTGCGTCAAGCGAATCGTTTGTCTGCTCAAGCGCTTCGCCCCAGTTACACCCGCCGCCAAAACCGGCAAGAACCGTATCAACTATCGCGGCGGCCGCCATAGTCCTGTCGTAATTTTCCCTGATACCGGGACGCCACAGCCGTACATCAAAGTCCGTTACCTTGTAAGTGTTCCTCACCGGATCGTGGTACAGGTATAGTCCGCCGGAGTGAAACGGCGAAACATAGGATCGCAGCCTGCTTTTTGGTCCGCCATAGACAAACGCACGCGTGATTCCCCTCACGGCGGTCAGAAAGAAGGCTTCACGGTTTGCTTCTCCGCATGGCCTCATACGCAAAACAATGGCGGGGCAGGCGCTAAAACGTGTCATATCAACTTAGCACCAGGAATACGCCGTACAATCACAGCAAACAAACGGCCAGCCATAAGCCGATTTCTTTTATATTGTTCAGCATAACAGGGATGATTCTCTGACAAGCGATTCCGCGCATCCTGTTCCATAACGCACAGTTAGTCCATCGGCGATGGTTTTGCCTGTTCACCCTCTCTGTCTTCAGACGAAAACAGGACGGTTATCTTGTCGATCAGGGTGGGGGCGGCGGCGGCAAACCGCTCAATCATCAAAGTCCCGCTGGCGAAAATTATCTTTACAGCAAAGTTTTCGATAACCATTAAGTTTACTGGAGTTACAGAGACGCCGGCGGCCGCCCTGCGCCGCGGGGCGCCGGATGAATCCCCGCCACCCATTATACCGGGTGAATCTTTGAATACAGGTACAACTTTAACATTTCCGAAAACTACTGACGGACCCATAATTACCTTGGCGTCTGCAAACTCTTTTGCTCTTTCCAGCAACGTTTCTTTGAAAATTTTTTGATCAAACACAGGCTCCCCTGTATAAATCCATCTGACAGACAAAGCGTCCATGTACGGTAGTATTGCAAAGCTCCTGTTTTATGTCAATTCACCTGTCAGCCGGTTTTAAACAAGGTGTTTAAGAGCAGCGAGCAGACTCATTAACGCGGTACGCAATGAACCTTCACGTCCCGTAACGGCGTTGTATCTTGTAGACTTTACATCGTCTAAGGGATTCGTTCTGTAGGGAAATTATTTAACTGTGGTGGTTTGCATAGCAAACTTGTTTGCCCGCAAACCCGTCTACTGCCATTTTTTGTTGGTGTTGCCAATTATAACCGCCCCAGGGGGCGGGGGAGCGGACCCCACTGCGAATAAAAAAATCCGGCCCGGTAAATTAGCGCCCTTTTCATACTGAAAGAAACGGATTAAACCCAGTGGTGGGGTTGGGGTGGGGGCATCGGGGCAGTTGGATTTTTTTGCGCGGCTCTCCGATAATAAGGATTATGTACCAGAAAGTTTCAAAGTTCTTTCCGGGGGCGCCGCTTTTCGTTTGCGCGGTACTGCTCGCGCAGGGCTGCGCTTCCCCGCCGCCAAGCGAGCCGCCCCCCGCGCAGCCTGAAGCCATGCCCGCCCCGGCGACGGAACGCTTCATTGACAGGCTCGCCGCCCTGCTTGGCGCGGGGGATATAGACGGGGCGCTCGCTCTTTTCGATACGCTGAACGAGGAGGAGGCGGCCCTGCGTCAGAACAGGCGGCTGCTGGCCTCCGTGCTGCTCTCCGCAGGTAAGCTTGACGAGGCGCGGAAGGCCGCCCTCGCGCTTGTCGCCGAGGACGCCTCCGATGTCGAAAGCCGCTTCGTCCTTTCAAAGATCGAGGGGGCCGCCGGCGTCACCAAGGAACAGCGCCGCCTCCTCGAAGGGATCGTGGACGAAGATGCCGGCCATGTTCCCGCCCTGAACGACCTGGGGCTGCTTTCGATCAACAAAAGGTCGTTACGAGAGGCCGCCGCCTTCTTCGACCGCGCCCTCGAAGCCGACCCGGAGAGCCTGGACGCGCTGCACGGCAGAGCTAACGTGTTCCGGCTGGAACGCAGGGCCGACGAGGCGGAACCGCTTTACGACAAGGTTGTCAGCCTCTACCCCGGCCGCGCCGAGTCTTACAGCGCGCGCGGTCGTTTTTACCGCGAGAACGGCCGCATGAAGGAGGCGCTTGCCGATCTTGACGCGGCAAAGGCGCTTGACGGCGGAAGTTACTGGACGGCTTACGACAGGGGGCGCGTCCTGTTGGAGATAGGGAGGAAGCGTGAGGCGCTGCAGGAATTTGACGCGGCTATCGAGCGCGGGCCGGGCGTGTTCATTGCCTACGTGTACAGCGCGGGGATAAGGGACGAACTGGGCGATGTCGACGGGGCGGAACGCGACTACGCGGCGCTCGCGGCGCTCCGCCCGGACTACTACTTCGCTTTCGAGGGGCTCGGCATCCAGAAGATGAAGAAAGGGCTTTATGGCGAGGCGGCCCTCGCCTTCGAAACCGCTTACAGGACGGCCCCCGCCGAAAACAGCTATGCGATGCTCGCTACGATCAACAGGCTGAAGGGCGGCGAAAAGCCCCACGAGGTGAGGCCCTTTGTCGAAAAGGCGATGCGGAAGATAGGCCGGGACAGGCTGGACTACTATGTGATGCGTCTCTTTTACGACTTTTCAGGCGAGGCGGACGTGACCCGCCGTATCGACAGCGAAAAAAACGAGCGCGTCAAGGCGCAGATGCTGTTCTATTTGGCCAGTTACTACGACATCAGTGGCTTAAACCAGCTTGCCGACAAGTTTTTTGTTGAATTTCGCGACATGAGGCGGCTGGATCTTGTAGAATGGCGGCTGAACGAATGGATTTTGGGGCAAAGGGGCATACATCTTGGCGGCGGCGGGACGAAAGATGCCGCCGGAACCAAAAAAGGCTGACACATGACAGAAAACAGCGGTACAAGCGATACCCGCATTGACTTGCGGCTCGGAGGGCGTGAGATAATCCTTGTCGGCACGGCCCATATTTCCAGGGAAAGCATAGAGGAGGTGCGCGAGATCATCCTCCGCGAGAGGCCGGACATGGTCTGCGTGGAACTGGACAAGGGCCGTTTCGACTCGATGACGCAGCAGGATAGCTGGGCAAAGCTCGATATCATCAAGGTTATCCGCGAGGGGAAGGGCTTTCTTCTGATCGCTAACCTCGTGCTGTCCGGTTTCCAGTACAGGCTGGGCGATGACCTGGGCGTAAAGCCCGGCGAAGAGATGCGCGCCGCCGTGGACGCCGCCGTGGAAATCGGCGCTCCCTATTCGTTCTGCGACAGGGAAGTCCACCGGACGCTTCGACGCGCCTGGTCCAAATGCGGCTTGTGGAACAAGTGCAAGCTGCTCGCGGGACTGCTCTCCAGCGCCTTCTCCACGGAAAAGCTGAGCGAGGCGGAGATCGAGAACCTGAAGAAGCAGAGCGAGCTTGACGGGATGATGAAAGAGTTGGCGGACTACCTGCCGCCGGTTAAAGAAACCCTTATAGACGAGCGCGACCGCTACCTGGCCGCTAGAATTTGGCAGAACGCGGCGCAAGACGGGGGAGGCAAGACGGTTGCCGTAGTCGGGGCCGGCCACCTGGAAGGGATCAGGGCGCGGATCGAGCGGATAGCCTCCGGCACGGAAGGATACGATGTTTCCGAACTGGAGACGGTGCGGAAGCCCGGGCCAGGCGGCAAGGCGGCGTCCTGGATAATTCCCGCCGTGATCGTCGCGATCATAGCGGCGGGCTTTTTCAGGGCGGGGGCGGAGCTGAGCCTAGATATGTTGCTCCGCTGGATGCTGTGGAACGGATCGCTCGCCGCCGCAGGCTCGCTTATCGCGCTCGCCCACCCGCTGGCGATACTCGCGTCGTTTGTCGGCGCTCCGATAGCTACGCTTTCCCCGGTCATAGGTGTCGGCCTCTTTTCGGGTGTGGCGCAGGCCGTGATGCACAGGCCGCGGATCGAGGACGCCGAAACCCTCGTCGAAAGCTTGTGCAGCGTGAAGGGCGTCTACAGGAACCGGATCACCCGCGTCCTGCTCGTCTTCTTCCTTTCCTCGATCGGCGGCATGGTCGGCAACTTTGTCTCGATACCCCGGCTGGCGGGCATCCTGATGAACGCTTGACTAGCCTCCCCACTTCAATTAGGTTTAAGGAAAATGACACAATCACAGGAAGATTATCTGGAAATGGTCAGCTTTCTCTCGGACGAAGGGCGGGTGCGCGTTACCGACATAGCGTTGCGGCTCGGCTTCTCCAAGCCCTCCGTGCTGACCGCCCTGCGGCTTCTGGAAGAAAAAGACCTCGTCCGGCACGAGCGCTACGGCAGCGTGTCCCTGACGGACAAGGGGCGGGAACTGGCAGGCGAGATACGGGAGAGACACTTTCTCATCAAGGCTTTCCTCGAAAAAAACCTCGGCGTCTGCGAAGAGACCGCCGAGAAAGACGCCTGCAAGATGGAGCACACCCTTTCCAAAGAAACCTTTGAAAAGCTTAAAGCCTTTGTAAGCCCCCACCTTCCGGAGACCGCACCCAAGACCGAAAACGGGGCCTGAGTGGACCGGGACTGCGTCGTTGTCGGAGGCGGGCACGCCGGCATCGAAGCGGCGCTGGCGGCGGCACGTCTCGGCTGTTCCGTGCTGATGGTAACGCAAAACCCCGACAGAATAGGAGCGCTCTCGTGCAACCCCGCCGTGGGAGGCCTTTCAAAAGGCAACCTCGTCCGCGAAGTCGACGCGCTGGGCGGCGAGATGGCCCGCCTGATCGACAGAAGCATGATCCAGTACCGTGTGCTGAACCGCTCACGCGGGCCCGCCGTACAGGCCCCACGCGCCCAGGCCGACAAGGCGCTCTACCAGGCGGAAGCCCGCCGCGCCGTCGAAACACAGAAGGGCCTGGAAATCTTCATGGACACAGTAGTAGACCTGTTGACAGACGAAAAGGCCGGCGCGGTTCTGGGCGTAGTGACGGCACGGGGGCACGAAATCCGGGCAAGGACGGTAGTACTTGCCGCCGGTACCTTCCTTGAGGGGCGGATCTTTATCGGGGAGTACGACGCGGCGGAAGGCCGGCTCGGTGAAGGCGCCGCGACAGGACTCGGTACGGCGCTACGCCGGCGCGGTTTCCCGATGGGACGGCTGAAGACCGGCACCCCCGCCCGCGTCGCCTCAAACTCTGTTGACTTTTCCCGCCTCGAGCGGCAGGACGGCGAGAGGCCGGTCCCCTTTTCCTTCGCCTACGGCCCGGACGCGCTGGAAAGCCGCCCCTCCGTCCCCTGCTGGCTCACGAGTACCAACGCGGAAACACACCGCATCATCCGGAACAACATAAGCCGTTCCCCGCTCTACAGCGGCAAGATAAGCGGCAGAGGCCCGCGCTACTGCCCGTCGATAGAGGACAAGGTGACGCGCTTCCCCGACCGCGACAGCCACCACCTATTCATCGAGCCGGAAGGCGAGTACACAAACGAGATGTACCTTAACGGCCTCTCAAGCTCGATGCCGGAGGACGTGCAGCTCGCCTACATCCGCACGATACGGGGTCTCGAGGCGGCCCGCGTCGTGCGCCCGGCCTACGCGGTCGAGTACGACTACCTTGACCCGCTCGACCTCTACCCGACACTCGAATCCAAGCGGCTTTCAGGCCTCTTTTCCGCCGGTCAGACTAACGGCAGTTCCGGCTACGAGGAGGCGGCGGCCCAGGGCATCATCGCCGGAATAAACGCCGCGCAGAAGATACGCGGCGGCCGGCCCCTCGTGCTGGGACGCGCCGAAGCCTACATCGGCGTCCTCGTCGACGACCTGACGACTCTGGGCACGAAGGAACCTTACCGGATGTTCACAAGCCGCGCCGAGCACCGCCTCGTGCTGCGGCACGACACGGCGGACAGCCGACTCTCTCCGAAAGGGCGCGCGCTGGGCCTCCTGGACGAGGCGCGTTGGGAACGCTTCCTGCAAAAGACGGAGGCGCTGGATACGGTGCGCGAGCTGCTGACCGCCGCCCCCGCCTGCGGGGAAAGTGTCGCCGCGCTGCTTAAACACCCCGGCGCCGGGCCGGAAGACGCGCTCCGCTACGTGCCCGGACTCCGCGGCTACCCCGCCGAATGGCTTGAGAGGGTGATACTGGACATAAAGTACGCGGGCTACATAGAGAAAGAACTGCGCTTCACCGCCCGCGCCGCGAAGATGGACGGGATAAGGCTCGATCCCGCCCTCGACTACGAAAGCCTCCGCGGCCTTTCCGCCGAAGCGCGCGAAAAACTCCGCCAGGTCCGCCCCATCACGGTCGGTCAGGCGGCCCGCATCCCCGGCGTCCGCCAGGGCGACATCGCCCTCCTGCTTGTAGTGGCCCGCAGGCCCCAAATTAAAGATGAGTAATGTTGGTGCTGTGAAACCGTCCTTGAGGACGAGCTTTTAGAGAATGCGGGAGGCGTTAAAGTTCCTCACGCGCGGAAGAGGACGGCGAAAGACGCCCAAGCCCGCCCGCGCCCTTGCAAATTTGGGGGATTTGGATGATTATACGGGTAAGGAGAAACTGATGGGCAGAATAAAAAGCGCTTTGGAACTGGCGCTGGAGCGTACGGAAGGGGTCGAGGGCGACAAGGGTAGCCTGGAACAGTACGAGGCGAAGCGGCAGGGTAACAAGCTGGCCAACGAGTTCCTTGAGAACCCGGCGGCCCCGGTCACGTTTGGGGAAGCGATCAGGAAGGCGCCCGGAGCGGTGAAGGCGGCGCTTAGGCAGGGCTTGTTCGATGTGTTTTTAGCGCGTATCTCGCTGCCGGCTTACGACGACGACTTGAAACGGATCGACGCGCTGGGTAAGGGTTTGCAGACGCTCCTCAACGAGCCGCGTTTCCCAGCGCTGTGGAAGCAGTTTCAGGCGGCGGCGGCGCGTTACCTCGACGAGGCCGCGCAGTACGAAGACGCGATAAAGCGGCAGTACGAGCCGCAGCTTAGGCAGAAAGAGGCCGAGCTGTCCCGCCGGCTCGGTCAGGAGGTGCGGATAGACCCGTTTCAGGACCCGGACTTCGTCGCGTTCTACAAAAAGAACATGGACGCGCTCAAGGCCAAGTACGAGGCTATTGTCCGGGATGTGCGCGAACAGGTCGTGAATTTTCAATCTAAGTGAGAGTCGCCATCGTCCACTACTGGCTCGTTTCCATGCGGGGCGGCGAGAAGATGCTGGAATGCCTCCTGGAAATGTTTCCGGACGCGGATATTTATACCCATGTTTACAGCAAAAAAAACGTTTCCGCCTCGATCAACAGGCACAGGGTCTACACTTCCTCGGTGAACCGGCTGCCGTTCGCGTCAAAATTGTACAGGTTATATATGCCGCTGATGCCCCGCGCCCTGCTCGAATTCGATCTACAGGGCTACGAACTCGTTATCTCTAGCGAGGCGGGACCGGCGAAGGGGGTGGTGGCAGGCCCGGATGCTTTTCATGTCTGCTACTGCCACAGCCCGATGCGCTACATTTGGGACCTGTATCACGAATACTCAAGGGGCGCGTCAATTTTCTTACGCTTCTTTATGAAGATGCTTGTCCCGTCCCTGCGGGTGTGGGATATAACGTCGGCAAACCTTGTCGACCGCTTCATAACCAATTCTTCATACACCGCGAAACGGATAAAACGCTACTACGGCAGGGACGCGGACGTCGTGTTCGGCCCCGCCGATGTCGAAAGGTACGAGGCGGTCGGGCGCGACGTCAAGGATTACTACCTGGTTCTGGGGCAGATAGCGGAGAACAAGCGGATCGACATAGCGGTGGACGCCTGCCTCGCGCTCGGAAGGAAGCTCGTGGTGGCGGGCGGCGGCCCGGTGAAGGCGCTGCGGCGGCGGGTCGCGGCGGGCGGCGGCGTTACGTTTACCGGGCGGGTTTCGGACGGTGAGGCGGCGCGGCTTCTGTCAGGGGCGCGTGCGCTGCTGTTCCCCGGCATCGAGGACATGGGCCTTGTGCCGGTCGAGGCGGCGGCGGCGGGCTGCCCTGTGATCGCGTACCGTAAGGGCGGCGTCCTCGACACCGTGAAGGAAAATGTTACCGGCATATTCTTCGACGAACAGTCCGCCGCCGCTCTTGCCGCCGCTATTCAACATTTTGAAACGACAGAGTCTCTCTTTACCGATAGGGCGGCGTTTAGCGCCCATGTGAGGCAGTTCTCAAAAGCCGCGTTCAAGGAGCGCGTTTGGAAATTGCTTGCCGAACTAAAGCGTATATAGACACGGACAAACGCCCGCTACTTATCTTTGTCAAAAACTACGGTTACAATGTACTTCAAAGGACTGGTTCTTTGGAGGGGTATTTGTATATGAAGATAGGGATTGATACCTTTGGCTGCAACGCGGGCATTTCGGGCGTCGGCGTCTATTTGAAACAAATTTTGAAACGCATACCTCCGTCGGGAGCGTTATTCGAACTGTTCGGCTGGGAATACGATCGCTATATGTTCAAAGAGGCGGCGGAAAAAAACATTGAATTTGTCGGGCGCTGCAAGATTTCCGGTGAAACTTCAAACTTGCTGTGGCATATCCTCAAATACCCCCGGTTTGCGCGGGAACGCGGCTATGACGTGTGCTTTTTTCCGGCGGCACACCGCAGGCTTCCAAATAAATCGCCGTGCCCCACGATCGGAACCGTACACGATATGGCGGCCTACTGGGGTACAAGGCGGACGCGGGAACATCTGGGCGCGCTCTTAAGGTTTGTTCTGCCCGACTCTCTCCGGCGGCTCGACCGCATAATAGCGGTAAGTTCGTGGGTAAAACAGGAACTTATAGACCTTGCCCGTGTCAAGGAGTCCCGGATAGACGTGGTACCGAACGGCGTCGATCACGAGGCGTACTTTCCGCGTCCGGCCAACGACGAAAGTGTCCTGCGCATCAAGCCTTTCACCTTTGCGCGCCCGTACATCCTTTATGCGGCGCGGCTTGAACATCCGCTAAAGAATCATATCGGGCTGATACGCGCGTTTGAGATTTTCAAGCAAAGAACCAAACTGCCGTACCGGCTCGTTTTTGCCGGCAGCAACAGCAAAGGAACAAAAAAAATAAAAGAACGCGCTCATGCCTCGCCCTGTGTAAGCGACATATTTTTTACCGGCCCCTTTCCTTCCGAAAGTCTGCCGGAGCTTGTCGCGGGGGCGGACATGGTGGTGATCCCGTCGTTCTATGAAGGTTTCGGACAGGGCGCGATAGAGGCGATGGCGAGCGGCGTCCCGGTAGCCTGCGCCCGCGCCGCCTCGTTGCCGGAAACCGCCAACCATTCGGCCCTCTACTTTGATCCTTACGACAGCGAAGATATGGCTGACCGCATGGTTTCACTCGTCACGGACGAAGAGCTGACCAGGCGTTGCCGTGAGAGCGGTCTGGAACACGCGAAGAATTTTTCATGGGAACGTTCCGTTGAACGAACCCTCCGCATCATACAGGAGTCCCTTTAATACACGCCGGTTCAAGTATGGAGGGCGAAAAGTTGCGCCCTAAAGACCCCGCCGGGTGTCCGGTATCCTAAAGCATTACGGTGCCGCTTATCCGCAAAGTCTGGTTTAATACCCCCGTCGAACCTTTGCTTCGCGCTTGCCCTAAACCTGGCTCACAATTCAGATTTCAGGGTAGGCGTATCCCCCGGGCGGGTTAGGTTTGGGGGAAATTTACGGCTGCTGCGGTTCTACGGGCGGGATTATGCCGCTTATCCGGGCGCCGGGGCGGCGGGAAGGGGGTACAAGCGGAAAAACGCGGCCTCGTCCGCCCGTTTCCCGCTGCGGGGTCTGACCCCGCAGGCCTGGAGGGTCCCTTCGCCTTCCCTGGTTCCGGCCGGCAGTTCGGCGACAACCCCGTCCTTCTCCCGCAGCTTTTCTTCCAGCGCCCGGGCCTTCCGTTCCGCAGACTTCCCGGCAATGTCAGGCCGCCGTACCCCGAATGTCTTCGCCGCCCCCTCGAACAACTGCTGGGGGAACTTCGTTCCCGACGCCAGCTCAGAATCAGATTCGGGTGGACACCGTGGCCCTCCGCCACCTGACTTACCGGTTTGCCATCCTCCAGCGGTTCCCGGAGTATCTTCACCTTATCTTCACCGGTATACCGTTTCCTTTGCCCCATTTCTTCTCTCCTTGGGTCTTCGGTATACCGCCTTGTTAGCTTGGTCCGTTTTCGGCAAGTTCAACTTAGGCAGAATCTCAAGCCGCTCCGCTTTCTTCTTCGTCAGTACTTCATATCAATATTTTGTTATCCATACAGTTTGATATAACGCACACACACACCATCACAGCCGTGCGCCGCATAGGGTACACGGCGTTTTCTACAAAGACATTACGCGGTTACAACGCTTTTTATCTTGCCAGGCCAGCCCGGACCGCACTGCTCGTTATGCCGGCAAGCAGCACAGAAAAGGTGCGAGCCGGACGTTTCGGACGGCGGCTGAATGTTCACTTGGGATTCGCGATGTACTTCTTTAGCTCGGGCTTTTTCTTCAGTTCCTCAACGAGGCTTTCGGCGCGGCCCTTGTTCACATAATCCTTTTTCTGGAAGGAATAGGTAAACTTGGTGTGGATGTCGTAGGTGCCGGCCATAAGAGCGTAGGCATCCTCCGTCATAACGAGTTCTTCGTCCGTCGGGATGATGTAGACCGGTATCTTCGAGTCGGGGCGGCTGATGACAGACTCGGTGTTCCGTGTACAGGCGATCTTGTTTGCCTCGGCGTCGTAGCTTATGCCGATGTTTTCGAGGCCGGCAAGTATCTTTTCGCGGATGAACCAGGCGAACTCGCCGACGCCCGCCGTGAACACAAGCGCGTCGACACGCCCCAGAGCCGCCTGGTACGCGCCGATGTACTTTTTGACGCGGTACGCTTCCATGTTCTGGGCGAGCAGCGAGCGTTTGTCGCCTTCGAGTCCGGCCTTCTGTATGTCGCGCCGGTCGGCGTACTTGCCGGTTATGCCGAGGAGCCCGGACTTCTTGTTGAGGGCGCTTTCCATCTCCGTCGGACTCATGCCGGTTTTGCGCATCACGTAGAACGGCATCGCGAGGTCGGCGTCGCCGGCACGGGTTCCCATCACCAGGCCCTCCAGCGGCGTTATGCCCATCGATGTGTCAAACGAGCAGCCGTCCTTGACGGCGTTCACCGAGGAACCGTTCCCGATATGGCAGATGATCAGGTTTGTCTTGAACGGGTCCTTGCCGAGCAGCACCGAGGCGCGTTTTGCCGTGTAAAGGAAGCTCGTCCCGTGGAAACCGTAACGGCGCACCGAGTACTTCTCGTACCATTCGTAGGGAACGGCGTAAAGGAAGGACTCAGGCGGCATCGTCTGATGCCAGGCGGTATCCATCACGGCGCAGTGCGGAATATTGGGCAGTGCCTTCTTCGCAGCCTCTATACCCATGATATTCGCAGGGTTGTGAAGCGGCCCCAGATCCTTCACTTCGTTGAAAGCGGCCATCGCCGCGTCGTCGACGATCACGCTCTTCGTAAACTTGTCGCCGCCGTGCAGGACGCGGTGTCCCGCCGCCTTGATCACGCTCATGTCGCTTATCACGCCGATTTTCGGGTCGGTCAGAGTCTTTATGATAAGGCCCACCGCGTCGGTATGGGTGGGGCAGTCGTGGTCTATAGTCACCTCTTCCCTGCCCTTTACCTTGTGATTGATGAAGGAACCGCCTATCGTTACCTTCTCGACGACACCTACCGCCAGAATATCTTTGGCGTCCCAGTCATAAACCTGATACTTTGCGGACGATGAGCCGCAGTTTAGTGTCAAAATTACCATTTAATCCTCCTGGTCTGTTATAGCCCCCTCAAACGGGGACTTAGCCAGTATACCACATACAAAAAAATATTGCAAACTGCGGGAAGCCATGTGTCGTTAATAAGTGATAAGTTCACCCCCCCGGATAAGATTATGAGGATGAAGTATATGATGAGCACGAAAGAGCCGGCCCGGCCGGCGGTAATCAAGGGAATTATCGACAGAGCCCGCACGTTAAAGCAGGCGGCGGATTGACGCACTCGCAGAGAAACAGTTAAACTGTAAGAATGTATATCGGCAAGCTCGTCCGCCGGGCAGATACGGCGCCCGCTCCAAAAGCCCCTGCCGCAAGAACCGCTGCGGCGACTCTCACCAAAGACCTGCCGCAGAGACAAACCGGCAGCCTTCCCTATGAAAAGCGGAGTCATAACCGCTCATTCTTCATCATTTACTTGACCACTACCCCCCCCCCCCCATAAAAACCGCGCTATGTCACACAGCGCGTGGCCCTAACGCGGTTTCACATATAGCCGCCGTCTTATCCGTAAGCGCCGCATCAGCGTATCCCTGTTCCCGTTTTATATATTCCAAATCTGTTTCTTTATATAAGGGGGCTGCCATGGCGATCATCGATTCCGTAAACAAGATTTTACACCATATCCGGGTAAAACTCTACCCTAACTACCTGGCCTGTGTTGAGGGCGCGTACATCGTCCGCACAGGCTGCTTCTCCGTGCCCCCGGTGTGGGCGGCGCCTTTGACAAGCTTGTCTAAGGGCATGACGCGGAGAAAACACCCGGTAAACTTCAGCTTCCGCGCCCTGTCCCCGCCGCGTTCCCTGGCCGGGCATATCGTTTTTGAGGCGGAGGGCCTGGCGGACGTGCAGGGCTGCATCGACATCACGACCGAGTCGGTGAACAACGCGCTTACGCCAGGCGGCCAATTCAGCATAGCGGGGGACGGCCAGGAAGCGGGCGTGTATTTCGTAGCGGCGGAGGATTCCGCGCAGCGGGGGGAGGCAGCCGGTCATCTGGCGGAGAACGGCGCGTCAAAGCTGATCGGGGGCGTACCGGCCCTGGGCGCGGGGGAAGCGGCAGGTGAAGGTAAATACAAAGTACAGCGGGGTAAACAGCGCCATGCTGAAAACCCCGCGTACCATAACAAGCGCCTTTACACTGACCGTCCCGGCCCCGGCTCCCTGACACGGGTCGGGTCAGGGAGCAATGAGGAATTAAGAGAGGCTTTCACAAAACTTCAGTTTTTGGGAGACAAGCTTTGCTTGTCCGGTAAGCTTTGCTTGTCCGGTAAGCTTGGATTTATATGAAAAAGCGGGCCTTAGTCCGGTTAGACCGCTTTTTCGGAAGCTTTTCTCAAAACCAACCGGTTTTGGGAAAAGCTCTGGAATGAGGAATGAGCTATGGGAGTAAGCCTTGGAAGCGAGGTTCGCTTTGGGCTAAAACCATCATCCATTACTCACTAAAAAACGTGGTGTTTTCAGCGTATGCGGTTGATATAAATATGTTCCGCATATACGGTTAACATAAAAAAATTGACGGCGGGAAAAGACCGCGCGCGGGGTGGGCCCGCGAAGGAGTTTTCAAATGTTGAAAAACAAATGGTTTTTGGCGGGAATGTCGATAACGGCATTCATCTTCGGGTTAGCGGCGATTGGATGTCAGTCAACACCATCCGTTACGGTTAAATATACCGAACCGGCGCGTCTAAACATGAGCGGTATCAACAAGATAGCGGTTGATTCGGACAATGCCTCGGCGGTGAGTTATATTTCCGGACGGCTTACGGGAACCGGGAAATATACCTTGGCGACGGACGCGGAATTGCGTGAGTGGAAACAATGGTGGACGGAGAATGAGGATTTGTTGAAACTGGCGGAGTACCAGAAAGGCGCGGTAGAAATAAGTCCGGTCGGCCTGGTTAAAGCATATACCGACAACGCGGCCAGGGCGAACTCTACTTATGAGGGGAAGGCGCTTAAAATAAGCGGCACCGTTACTGAAATCGGGCAGAGCGGCGAACAGTTCTTTGTGCGCCTGGGGGCGGGCAGCGATTCGGTCGATGTGTATTTTCGCCCTTCGGAACGACAAAAGATAGAGTCCGTTAATAAAGGTCAACAAGTGACGATTTTTGGGGACTGTAACGGCTTTAAACGGCCCAACATGGCGGACACCGCTGAAATTCTCCGCATTTTGGGCGCGGGACAGCACGTAAACGTTATTGAGGCTACCTTCCCGGTGGAATTAAAAGATTATCCCGGTAATATAGATGCCGTTATCTCGATGAGTACCACATCATCGGTAAACAACGACTCCCATACCGAACAGGTTGCCGTGACGGATAACAACGGGAATTACCTAAAAACCGCGGAAGGAAAAAACGTGTACCGTGACGTCACCGTCTATGACCGCAGCGTTTCCGTGTCCGTCAGCTACAGTGTGGTGAAAACACCGGACAGTGTTTCTATAGGGCAGGGAGAAAAAACGGCAACTTCGCCCAAGAGTTCTAACAGAGACCCCTCTCAATTGCCCGCCGTCTCAGACCTCGCCGCAAGAACTATCAACGAACCTTTGGGGCAGATTGCCGCCGAAATGGTGCCTACCTCACGGTCGCTTTCCATCAAGCTGGAAAAATCGGATAGCAAGGATAAGGCGGTTAAAACAGCGATAAGCGAGGCGCAGAAGCTGGTCAAGGCCAATAAGTATGCGGACGCGGCTGCGGCGTATGGCAAGATATACGCCGAATACCAGGATTTCGCGTCAGGATACAACGAGGCCGTACTGACGGAAGTTACGCAGGGTACCGAGGCGGGTATAGCTTCTATGGAAGCTCTCGCAAAAAGCACAAATAACGCCAAGGCGCGTGATATGCTGCGGGAGATGCAGACGAGAAACGAAGCCAACCAAAAGGCTGCGGAACAGTTAGCCCAATAGCGCATTAACCGGACAACACCCCTTGGCTTTGGTAACAAATCCGGGGGTGTTTTACAGGAGGCCCGCATGAAGTCAAAAAAATTTTTTAATATGCCGATGCTTCTGTCAGGTCTGTTCCTAATTCTGGGACTAGCCGGGTGCGATGACATGAGCGCTCCGGTTTCTGACACGCCCCGTACTCTTGGCTAATTTGAGGCGGCGCGAGGTTTGATGAGCCGGTTGACATAGCCTTCGCCGGGCGCGAACCGGCGTGAAAAATCTACTTCATTCTGGGGAAAGCGGGCAAGTTCGTGAATTTGGACCTTTCGGAAGGTTCCGTCACCGGCTTTGACAAGGCGGTTTATTCGCAGTGGGGTCTGCTCCCCCGCCTTATCCCTTCCTTATCGGGTTAGGCAGGAAGTAAAACGTCAGGCAAAACTGCTTGACGCTGTTTTGTGGCGGTTAGAATAAGCAACGTCTACAAAAAAATGGTAGTAGACGGGTTTGCCATGCAAACCACCACATATGATAAATTTCCTTGCAGAACGAACCTCTGAGATAATGCAACGTTTACAAGATACCCCGCCTTATCCCTTCCTTTTGGGGTTAAGAAGGCGGTAGAACGTCAGGCAAAACAGCTTGACGCTGTTTTGTGGCGGGGAGCTTCATTCGCAAAACCCAGGGCGTCCGCTTGTTAGTCAATCGTCTTTTTTAATACCGGATGCGACAGGTGAAACCTGCTGGCGGGCGGAAAGTTTTAGCGAGTCGAATAACTCGGCGGCATCGCCCTGCATTACGAGGTCGAGCTTGTAGAGGGTGAGGTTTATCCTGTGGTCGGTCAGGCGGTTCTGCGGGAAGTTGTAGGTGCGGATTCGCTCGGAACGGTCGCCGGAACCTATCTGGTTCTTCCGTGCCTCGGAACGTTCCGCGTGGGCTTTCGCCTCCTCCATCTCGTAGATGCGGGCGCGGAGTATACGCATCGCCTTGGCCCTGTTTTTTATCTGGCTCTTTTCGTCCTGGCAGTGAACCGCGATGCCGGACGGCAGGTGGGTTATCCGTACCGCGCTGTCCGTCGTGTTCACGCACTGGCCTCCGGGACCGCCCGCCCTCATCACGTCGATACGCAGGTCTTCCGGCTTAATCTCTATCTCGGTTTCGTCCGCTTCCGGCAGCACCGCGACGGTGACGGCGGACGTGTGTATGCGCCCGGACGATTCGGTTGCCGGGACGCGCTGCACACGGTGCGCGCCCGATTCGTAACGGAGGTTTTCGTACACGTTGTTGCCGCTTATCGAAAAGATGATTTCTTTGTAGCCGCCCAGTTCCGTTTCGTTGATGTTCATTATCTCGAACTTCCAGCCCCTGGTCTCGGCAAAACGCGAGTACATACGGAACAGGTCGGCGACAAACAGCGCGGCCTCGTCTCCGCCCGTGCCGGCCCGTATCTCCATGATGATGTTCTTTCCGTCCAGCGGGTCACGCGGTATCAGCAAGAGCTTTTGCCTGTCGAAAGCCGCCTCCAGCCGTCTCTCAAGCCCGCCCAGTTCTTCCTTCGCGAGCTCCCTCATGTCGCCGTCCTCCTCCTCCACCATCTTCCTGGTTTCGGCCGCCTGCGCCAGCAGCCGTTCAACTTCACTTTGGCTTTCGGCGATTTCCGCAAGGCGCGAATACTCCTTCATCGTCTCGCGGTATCTATTCTGATCCTTTGCCAGCGCCGGATCCTCGATAACCCGCTTTAACTCGTCGTAGCGTTTCAGAAACGCTTCGAGCCTTTCGTTCACTTTTTACCTCGTTACCAAACAATATTTCGTATTCGCCAACAATTCAACATAAAGAAAGAAAACCGACACAAAACCACCTCAAGCGGTTTTGGATCATCCTTCACCTGCCGTCATTCATTGTCCTTATAAAGCTCTCGTATGCGGCAATCGTCGCGGCAATCGTGACGTTCTGCACCTCGCCGCGTCCTAGCCAGTCGGAACCTTCCATCTCGTACAGGCGTCGGAGCATGGCGGTAAGGTCGTCCGCGCCGCAGTTTTTGTCCGCGGCACGGCGGCGTTCAAGGCCGCGATACTCGTCGTCGAAAGTCTTTTGGTAGAGAAGGTCCCTCCAGTCCGGCGTTTCCACGTCCATGCCGCTACCTGTACTCGATGGTGCGTCTGAAGGAAGCTCCCGGTGCCGGTATCAGAACGCCCAGTTCCTCCGTCATGCGGAACTCGCGGCGTTCCGTCCAGACGCCCCGCCCGTCAAGCCGGTATTCGTAGCGGTAGTCCAGCGGCGTCCCATCCTGCGCGTAGCCCGCCATCCGCACAAGCCGCCCCGCCTCGTCCCATTGCAGGGCGAGCCGCCCCAGCGCCGGCGCGTCCCAGTAACGCGGCCCCGCGCCGTCATAAAGCGCCTCCGCGACTCCGGAGGCGGCATCCACCCGCGTGACATTCCCCATGCTGTCAAAGTAGAGCCGGCATTCGCTTGGCGCCGGCGTGGAAGGCTCGTCCGGGTCCGCGTTTTCCATGGCTGCGGCGGCAAACACGCTACGGAACGCTGTCGGGCGTCCGTCCGGCAGCTCCGCCGTAAAAACGGCGAGCGCGTTTCCGTCGGCGTCGTACCAGGTTTCGACAACAAGGGCGGCACGGTACAGGATCGACGCGAAGAACCACGATTCGCCGTCGTGAATTCTGGCGAGGGAAGGCTCGCCGCCGGAATTTTCGAAGGCCAGAAACAAGATTTCCAGCGGCTTTTCGCCTGCCGCCGTAAAGCCGCGAAGCTTGCCGTCCGGATCGAAGTTTGTAGTGAACTGATAAAAAACGCCGTCAAGGAGAACGGGGAATTCTGAGAGAAGCCCCCGGCTGTCGCGGCGCGCGGAAAGGCTGATACCCTCGCTTTCCAGCGTCAGCGCGGCAACAAGGCGCGATGACATGTCGTTTAAAACATCGAAAGCGTCGACCGGAATGTCTACAGGCCAGTCGGGACGCCAGGCGACAAGCCCGCTCGCCGCCGTTTCCGCCAGCAGATACACCGGAAACACAAACCCGTCGTCCGTCGCCCCCTCGTCCGCCTCCTGTGCCCGCGCCGCCCCGCAAAACAGAACGGCAAGCGCGAGCCCAAGCCCAAAACATCTTACCATGATTCAAGTTTAGCAATAAGCGTCCATCTACGCCAGCGGCCAGCCGCTCTCACCCATCGAGTTCAATATGATAAGGGCCGCCCGCCGGTAGACATACTCCATTGCGCCCGGTTTGAAAAGAGCAGTTGGCTAACGCGGGTTTCTCCGCCGCTTTACCTTAGCGGCTTCTCCCATGAACTGCTCAGTCCCCATTTCTGGCGGGACGGTGCGCGGCGAATCATTTTGATTTTGTTTTGGCTGACTGCTATTAGTAGTGGGGTCTGCTCCCCTGCCGCTTGCGGCGGGGAGCTTCATTCGCAAAGTCCGGTTTAATACCGCGCCGAACCTTAGGTTCGCGCTTGCCGCGCGGAGTCTCATTTTCATAAATGAAGCTCCCCGCCGCGCCGCCGGAAGTGTGGTTCCGGTTCGGCTCCTTTCCCCTTTTCTCCGTATGTTAAAGCAAAACGCGGGCAAACGCCCATATATTTACATGAGACATTTAAGAATGCTTAAACAGGGCGTGTGGTACGAAATCAGTACCAGCGTCAACAACAGGGAACCCCTGTTCCGCGGGGGCCGGGCCCTGGCGCTGTTTGACCGGGTGTTCCGGGAGACCGCGCACAGGTTTGCCTTCGCGGTCCGGGACTTAAGTCTTGCCGGCGACCGGCTGGCCTTTTACATCAGGCCCGCGGACGGGTTCGAGCTGCCCGCGATAATGAAATGGCTGAAGCAGACCTTCGCCCAGAGGTACAACCGGGACAATGGACGGACTGGACACCTGTGGGGTGACCGTTACCGGTCGCGGATTCTGGAAGGGGAGCCGCCGGACGGTGGGGAGGCGGGAGAGAAGGCGGGGGACTTCCCGGCCTGCGGGGTCAGACCCCGCAGCGGGAAACGGGTTGCCGGACCCGCGGCGGCGGGGGGCCCGTCGGCCCATGGGGTCAGACCCCATCGCGGGAAACGGGCGGCCGGGGCCGCGTTTTCCCGCCTATACCACCTTCCCGTCGCCCCGGCGCCCGGATAAGCGGCATAATCCGCCCGCAGAACCGCAGCAGCCCGCCATTTCCTCTCCAAACCGAACCGGCCCAGGGGGATACGTCTGCCCTGAAATCTGAATTGTGGGTCAAGTTTAGCGCAGAGCGGCGGGGTATCTTATAAGCGTTGCATTGTCTACGAGGTTCGATCGGATGCGGAAATTTATCGTCTGTGGTGGTTTGCACAGCAAACCTTGTTTGCCCGCAAACCCCGTCTACTACCATTTTTTGTAGGTGTTGCCTGTTCTAACCGCCCCAAGGGGCGGGGGAGCAGACCCATAGGCGTTTACATAAAGGAAATTATCCGCGAATTACGCGAATTTTTGCGGATTTAAACATAGCTTGTTTCAATAATTAGCGTTAATTCGTTTAATTTGCGGACCTTTTGATCCGAAAGTAAACGTACATGGGTGTTAGACCCCACTGCGAATAAAGGCTGCGGGTTACCAGTTATAGCGGGAGTGGCGGCCTGAAGTGTCCGCCGGCCCTACGGAGGACATAGAACCGGCGCGCCCATCGCGCCTGTTTCGCGTGAAAGAGTCTGTTTTGGGACACGCCACCGCGGGACGGCGCGTAAAAACCCTCCTGCGGCGGATGCCCCTCCTTGCGCTCCTCAATAAAACTTTCCCCGTGCCGCGCTTACGCCGGATATTTCCTCTATACAATAGTTTTTTACGGAGGCCAGCAGTTCCTTCGCGTCCAGCCCGGCGCGGCGGTACTTTATCGCGGCTGCGGCGGGGAGCAGTGTGGTGAACACCAGATTTTGCATGTCGGACAGTTTGCGCTGATAAACCGTGATGTTTTCCTCAGGCAATGGCAGCTCGCTTATCCTTTTGCGGTACGCCTCCAGAAATTCCTTCGCGCCGCACAGGGGTTTTCCCGCCGCAAGAAGCCGCACGGGTTTGTTCGCCTCAAAAAAGATGCCCGCCTCTAGGCGCCCGCCGCCTGCACGGTCAGCGGAAAAGCTAAAAGGCGCGCCTTCGCCCGGCGCCGCGTTCAGTTCCACGGCGGAGGCATCAGCCTTTTGTTCGATTTTCTGCCGGTATACGCCGAGCGCCCGCGTTTCATAGTACCAGGACGCGCCGTTTTCGACGCGCCGCAGCGATTTTGAGTCGTACAGGAATGCGGCCGCGAGGTTTTCGGCGGGCCGCAGGCGGCTCTGCCTCCTGTGGAAGTACGGGTACAGGTAGGCCGCTCGCGTGTACAGCTTTCCCTTCGGGTACGAGAAATCCGCGCCGTACAGTTCCACGGCGGAAGCGCCCAGCCGTTCCGCCAGCGACAGGGCCGCAAATGTGACGTTTGCGCCGGACGTGTCAATTACCGGGAAAGATCTGAAAAAGTGCGTCACGTAAGCGCTCAGCGGATGCCCGCCCGCAAAGAAAAAGGTTTTCTCCGCAAGCGAGGTCAGCAGCGGAGGGCTGGACAGGTCGAGGAACAGCGGGATGCCGGGGGGGAGTCGCCTAGTGAAATGGTAATAGCTTATATGCTGACAGTCGATCGATATTACGGCGTCCGGCGGCAGTCCCGCCTCCAGCAGTGTCGATAGAGCGGTGTCGGTTGATATAAGGAAAAAGCTTTTCCGCTTCCGTGCTATAAGTTCAAGCTGAAGGTCGAGGGAGGGGCCTGCCGCGCAGACGGCCGCGCGCTTTACCGGCGCGAATACGCCGCACTGTTTTTCCGCCGTGAATATGTTGCGGATTATGTTAGAGAACCAGCGCTTGCCGAACAGCGCCTGCACCGAATAGTCGGAGGCGACCTTGTCGAGCGCGGACCTGACAGCCTCCGCCGCAGGCGCGAAGCGGGCGTCGTCATTGATCGTTCGTGCGCGAAGCGGAAGCGTGCGTATGCCATTATGCAGCGCCGGCTGGAACGTAGCGAGTATATGTTTCTCTATCTCATGGGGCACGGGGTCGGCAAGGATGAAAAAACGCGGGTCGTTAAATAATTTTATATAGTCGTAATGACATAAAAGCTCCGCAAGGGCGTTGATGTCGTACTCGATTACCAAAATGCGTGCGGTATCCTCGCGGGCAAGAAGCGCTTCCGGCGTGTAACCGGCCCCAAGCCCCAGCACAACCACGTAACGCTCGCCCTTCAGTGTAGAAACCAGCCGCTCCGCCTCGCGCTCCGGCGACACGAGCGAATGCAGGGTATGGGCCCCTCCGTCCGGATCGACCCAGGCGGGAACGTCGCGGCCTTCTTCCTGGCCTTCTACAAACCGGTAGCGCCCCAGAGTAGTTTCCGCGCCGCTAAGCCTTGAGCACAGAGCCGGGTTGCTGCGGGAAAGGGCCAGAAGGTTCCTTTCAAAGAATATGTGTTTGTCCATTTTGTCCTTCTACGGCACGGTATTTCCCGCTTATCCGCAGCAGCTCTTCCCGCAGGCCCCCGGCGGACGGGTTTCCGCCTGAAAGCAGAGCCGACAGTTCCTCCGCGAGTTTGCCGCCTGTCGCGGGCGCCGCGAGAGCCTTTGCCAGTACCGCGACAAGGCGGGTGACGGGCCGCTCCTTGCGGCTTTTTCTGCGACAGCTGAACACGGCGGCGTCTACGCCTTTGCCGTTTACGCTTTTTACGCCAAGGTCGCACTCGCTTACAGGGCGCACCTTTTGCCGGAAGTTTTGCCCCGAAAACCAATCCGCGTAAATTTTGAACACGCCCGAGCCCTTGATAGTTTCGGCGCGTTCAAACTGAAGATCGTACAGCGGCGAGAGGCGGCTTGCCTTGCCGTACAAGATTTTGTCAAAGGCGTAAGGCTTCGCGTGGGTGCGTATGTCCCTGTGCGAAAAATCGATTCCCGCCGTATACACCGCCCCGGAGGACGCATAAAAGGCAAGATCGATGGCGGACGCCCCGACCGTTCCGCGCTGCGGGAAATAGAGCGGCGAAAGGCCCAAACATTTTTGCGCCAGATTCTGAAACAAAGTTCCGTCACTCCACGGCAGCAGCTTAAATGCCGTACACCACGAGGGGAGGGCGGCGCTCAGGTTGAAGGCAAGCACCGGACCGCCCACCGCAGGAGAGCAAGCTTTCTTGTGGAACAGGCGTACCGTTTCAAAAAGATGAAGAAGCGCCCAGTTTCCGCCGTCACAGGCGACGATGATGTCCGGTTTTAAGCCCGCATGGAACAGGGCGCCTACTGCGGACGAAACGGCTATCAGCAGCGCCCCGCCTCCTGTCAAACGCCTGATCGCGGCGAAAGCGTCCTCAAGGCCGGGGCCGGCCCCGGCGACTACACATTCGGAAGCGCTCCGCGTGAGCGCCGCGATACCGACGCCTCCGCCGCCCAACAAAAAGCTGTTTCTAATAACGTTTTTTACCCACCGCCGTCCAAAGGCGGATCGCGTGCGCTTGTTGGCGTCCGCTCTTTTTACAAACGCGGTAATGTCTTTGACAAGGTTTAAGTATTCCTCGCCGTACACGTCCGCCGCCGGACGCCATTCAATGATTTTAATTTTATCCGCTTCGGTGTCGTCAATCTCGTTTTCCAGAAACACGCCGCGATTAAGTGGCGAGCCGGGCAGCCATTCCGCGTCCGGCGGCGCGGCGCTTCTGCCCCTGTAAAACGCGCTTGCGTGCAGGCTGATGATTTTGGCGGCGGGAAAATTCTTACGCAACGGCTGAATCAGGTAGCAAAGTCCGCATTCCGCCAAAATGATGTATTGAATGTCATCCCGCAGGTTCAACGAAAAGACGTAGCGTTCCGCTTCCGCCAGCGGGTCGTAACGTGAGTGGATCGTTTTTTGTCCGACGAGCACAGTGTCTAAACCGCATTGTGAACGTACAAGCGTTTCTTCCATGCGTCAATAATCACGAATAAGATTTACGATTATGTCCGTATTGTTTGACTCAAAAAAAAGCAGCGCGGCGGACTCAAGATTGCCGCAAAGCCGGTGCGCGACGAGGGCACAGTCATACTTTTTAGGAAGTAAGACCAGTACGCGCCGGCTGGGCAGGCGCACGACCGCGCCGAAAGACGAAATCATGCCACCCACCTGTTTATAAAAGTTTTGTTTTGCCCTTTCCTCAAACTCTTTTGGAAAATCCAAAATAAAACCCCGTAGCGACGGATGAATCCTTTTGTAGTGATCAAGTTTACGCCTGATCGTTTCAAAACCCTGCATCACACAAGCCCCAATTCCTTGAAAACTTTTTTATAAATATCAAACTGCTCGGAACGGGCAAACTCTTCTATCTTTTCGTCGGGAAGCGCTTCAAGCAACTTATCCATGTATGAAAGAACGATCTGCAACTCTTTTTTGAAATGGGCCGTATCCAGCGGGTCACGGGCGCTTTGAGCAGGCGCGGCGGTTTCAGGCTCATCCTGCGGAACCGGGGCCGGCTCGAAAGACGCCGGAGGCCCGGCGAGGCCCTCGTTTATGTCCACAAGGTCGTCAGGCGACAGATAATCCGGCGCCACAGGCACGGCATCCGGCAGCACGTCCGCCTCGTCCAGGGCAGGCACGACAATATCCTCAAGCGGCGTTTCCGCCGAAGCGCCGGAATCGTCAGCAAAGTCATCAAAGGCAGCGCCGGCAGGCGGGCTTTGATCAGGCGTTTCGGTCAAATCCAGATCGACGGAGACTTGATCCGGCACGGAAGCGGCTTCCGCTTCCGTGCCGGCCTCATCCGTGCCGGCCTCATCCGTGCCGGCCTCATCCGCGGGGGCCTCATCCGCGGGGGCCTCATCCGTGCCGGCCTCATCCGTGCCGGCCTCATCCGTGCCGGCCTCATCCGTGCCGGCCTCATCCGTGCCGGCCTCATCCGTGCCGGCCTCATCCGTGCCGGCCTCATCCGCGGGGGCCTCATCCGCGGGGGCCTCATCCGTGCCGGCCTCATCCGCGGGGGCCTCATCCGCGGGGGCCTCATCCGTGCCGGCCTCA
>JAISLM010000109.1 GCA_031290855.1 Spirochaetaceae bacterium | reverse complement strand
AGATTTCAGGGCAGACGTATCCCCCTGGGCCGGTTCGGTTTGGAGAGTAAATGGCGGCCGCTAAGGTTCCGCGGGCGGATTATGCCGCTTACCCGGGCTCCGGGGCGACGGGAAGGGGGTATAGGCGGGAAAACGCGGCCCCGGCCGCCCGTTTCCCGCTGCGGGGTCAGACCCCGCAGCGGGCCGGGGAGCCGCCAGCCGCCGCTCGTCCGGCGAGGCGTTTCCCGCGATGGTGTCTGACCCTACGGGCTGGCGGGACTCCCGCCGCCGCGTGTCCGGCAAGGCGTTTCCCGCTACGGGGTCTGACACCGCAGGCCGGGAAGTCCCCCGCCGCCTCTCCCGCCTCCCCGCCGTCCGGCGGTTCCCCTTCCAGAATCCGCGACCGGTACCGGTCGCCCCACAGGTGTCCCGTTCGTCCATTGTCCCGGTTGTACCTAATGGCGAAGGTCTGCTTCAGCCATTTCATTATCGCGGGCAGCTCGAACCCGTCCGCGGGCCTGATGTAAAAGGCCAGCCGGTCACCGGCGAGGCTAAGCCCCCGGACCGCGAAGACAAACCTGTGCGCGGTCTCCCGGAACACCCGGTTGAACAGCGCCGGCGCCAGCCCTCCGCGGAACAGGGGTTCCCGGTTGTTGACGCGGGTACTGATTTCGTACCACACGCCTTGTTTCAGCATTCTTAAATGTCTCATGCAAATATATGGGCGCTTGCCCGCGTTTTGCTTTAACATACGGAGAAAAAACGGAAAGAAGCCGAACCGGAAAGTACCTTCGACCTTTCGGCGGAGCGGCGGGGTATCTTGTAAGCGTTGCACTGTCTAAGAGCTTCGATCGGATGCGGAAATTTATCACCTGCGGTGGTTTGCATAGCAAACCTTGTTTGCTCGCAAACCCGTCTACTGCCATTTTTTTGATGAGAGGCTGTTCCAAAACTTCCGTTTTGGGGAGACAAGCTTCGCTTGTCCAGCAAGCTTTAAAAAACGCAGTTTTGCAAGGCTTTAGCCTGAAAATCTGCAAGAGCCTGGTCCAAAACCGTGCGCTTTAGCGCACAGTCAATTAGTTTTGGAACAGGCTCATGAGTTAACGCTATTTCCAGACCGGCGGCGGCGTATAATCCAAGCTTTCGCGCCCGGCCATTTACAGCCCGCTTAACGGTATTCCGCTATCAAGACCGGCGATATTAACGCTTTGTCACCGCAAGTACAATTTTGTAGATTTTAGCGGTTTTTTTACATATTTGTAGAAACGCGAACCCGACTACGCCGTCAGGCGCGTAACAATTCTCTGGGTTTTGAACCTTGCGCCGGTCCGACAACGCCGCGGTGTTCCATTTCCTCGACAAGACGTGCGGCACGGTTGTAGCCTATTTTCAGGCGGCGCTGTATGTAACTTGCGCTCGCCTTGCCCTGTTGTACCACAATTTCAAGCGCCTTGTCGTACAGCGGGTCCTCGCCTTCCTCGTAAACATTCCTCGCCGCGTCCTCGTCATCTTCAAAAAATATCTCCTCATCGATGTAGTCCGGCTCGCCCAGCATCTTCACGCGGGCCACGACCGCCTCCACCTCTTCCTCGGAAACAAACGCGCCCTGCATCCTGACTGGGAACGGATCGACGATGCCGGAGTAAAGCATATCTCCCTTGCCCAAAAGTTTTTCGGCGCCGGGCGTATCGATTATGATGCGGCAGTCCATCATGCTTGCGACCATGAACGCGATACGGCTTGGTATGTTCGACTTAATTAGACCCGTGATAACATCTATCGAAGGCCGCTGGGTCGCAAGCACAAGGTGAATCCCCACGGCGCGGCTCATCGCGGCGAGCCGGGCCACCGTCGATTCAAGCTCCTTGCCTGTTGTCGCCATCAGATCGGCAAACTCGTCAATAACGATAACGATGTACGGGATATGTTCGGCCGCTATCTTTTTTTCTTTGATGCGCCTGTTGTAAGTTTTAATGTCGCGCACGCCCATAGAATCAAGACAGGCGTAACGGCGTTCCATCTCGTAAATGCAGTATTGCAGCGCCTGAAACGCGCGCTTGGGTTCCGTAATTACCGGCGTTAAAAGATGCGGAATATCGTTGTACAGCTTGAGTTCGACGATCTTCGGATCAATGAGTATCAGGCGGCATTGGGCAGGACGGCACTGGTAGAGGATGGACAGTATCATCGTGTTGACGCATACCGACTTTCCCGATCCCGTAGCGCCCGCTATCAAGAGATGGGGCATCGTCGCAAGGTCCACCGTTACCGACTCGCCCGTGATGTCCTTGCCCAGCACGACGGGAATCTCCGGCTTCTTTCCGCCGCACGCAAGTTCCGCCTCGATAATTTCACGGAACGACACGATGTTGCGTTTCTTGTTCGGTATTTCTATGCCGACGGCGTGTTTACCGGGTATCGGCGCGACGATACGCACGGAAGCCGCAGCCAGACGCAGCGCGATGTTGTCCTGCAAATTAACTATTTTTGAAAGTTTTACCCCGGGCGACGGCAGTATTTCAAACATCGTGATTACCGGCCCCTTGCGAATCCCCGTAACTTCTGCCTGTATATTAAATTCATTAAGTGTTTCTTTCAGTATGGCGGCGGCTTGATAAGTCGCGCCGTCAATTATCCAGTATTTTTCGTCCTCATATTCTTTTAGTATGCCTTCGACCGGTACGCTGTATGTTCCACTGAAATCGGCGGGCCTTTTATTATTCGCGCCGGCAGAATGTTTTTTTTTAATAATCTCTTCTGTTTTTACCGCGGCTTCGGCTTCTGTACGGCCGATTATTTTTTCAAAATCGGCGGCGCTTCCGTATTCTTCTACGTTTAATTCTTCAGGTTCGCACAGTTCTTCGATCGCGCCGTCTTCTCCCAACGGGTCCGGCGCTTCAACATCGCCGCCTTCCGGCCGCTCCGGCAATTCGCCGTCGCCGTCTTCTTCCAACGTTTTAAAAACTTCAACAGCCGCGACGGGGTCTTCGTAAAAAACGTCGTTACGATCGCCGGCACCGGCACCCTCCGTCAAAGAAAGTTCCGATTTAAGCGTATCCAAATCCGTATCCAGCCTGCCAAGTTTTTCGTCTATATCGTTCATGCCGGCGCCCAAATTTTTTAATTTTGCGTTAAGTATTTCCAAATTGGGTTCAAGATTTTCAAACGCGGCGTCTATCGCTTCATGGTTCGCTTCTTCCAAATCCCGCAATTCTTCAAAGGCTTTTGTGTACGCTTCGTGTACGATATTCATCGCCTTGCTTTCCGTAGATATAAAAGGCGCGCACAGCAATTTTGTTTCTGTTTTAAGCGGGGCAGGCCGGACTGCGTTATTAGCGCCGGCACCGCGAGGCTTCCTGACCGGCGGGGCGGGAAACAGGACGTTCGACAGGGCGGCGATTACCGCGCTTTCCAGCGCGGTTAAGCACACTACAGCAAAACTAAAGCCCGTCTTTCCAAGCATTGAAAAAAGTTTGATTTTTGCGGAGAAATAAATATAATCACGTAAAAAAGAAAATCCTATTGCCAGCGTCATAAACGGAAATATCGCGCAGTATAAAATAAATATGCGACCGGGCCTGTAACTTTTATCAATCAGTATCAGGGCCGCGCATAAAAGATAAACCGGAATTATAAAAGACAGTATGCCGTAAGAATCAACAAAGAAATCGCCGACACCCGATTTTTTTTGCGGCGGGCCGAATAAAGACAAGGCTATCGAAAAGTTTAGAAGCGCCGCCAGCAGCAGCAGCGCGCCTATGCAGATGTATAACAAAAATTTTGGGTTATTGATAACGGCGTTCATTTTCCGGTTTTTATTCAAAACCTGCCCGTCGTAATTAAAAAAAGCGCCCGTCGTTTGCCTGTAAATCTTCCGTGATCTCATCGTAATCCTTAAACCAAATTTCAAAATTATTGCTTTATGAGGATTAAAATATACCCCCTTTAATATTTCGGCAAAATACTGGCATACTTTAGAAAATACTTATGGAGAGATGAAATGAAAAAAATAGAATCCGTACTGGTTGCCGGCGCGGGCGCGATTGGATTGATGCTTGCCGGAAAGTTGTATGGGGCCATACCGGAAAAGCTTCTTGTTTTGGCCGAAGGTGAACGTCTGGAACGGTACAGAAGGGACGGGTTTTTTATCAATGACAAAAAGTTTGACTTCAGCCTGAGCGGGGACGCGAGCCCCTCTGCGGTCGATCTTGTTATTATCGCCTCGAAGTATTATTCGTTGAATGAAGTTATCGGCGACATCCGTCCCTTCATCGGGCCTGATACTGTGATAATTTCGCTTTTAAACGGCATTTCCAGCGAAGACGTAATCGGCGCAAAATACGGACGGGAGCGGCTGCCTCTTTCTATGGTTATGGGTACGGACGCCCAGCACAACGGGAATCGCGTGAATTATTCGCGGATTGGCGTGATAAACTTTGGCGACGCGGACGGAATAGTATGCGAACGTGACGAGCGTATCGCGGAATTTTTTACACGGACGGCATATCCGGCGGAATACCACAAAACGGATATGAAGCGGGCGCTTTGGTACAAATTTATGATAAACACGGGCGCGAATCAAACTTCCGCGCTTCTTCGTCTGCCCTACGCCGCGTTCAAAAGAAAGTCGCCCCGCCGCATACCGGAAGCGCAAATCCTGCTTGAAAAGGCGATGCGCGAAGTTATAGACGTTTCAAACGCCTGTGGCATCGGCCTGGACGACAATGACATCGAAAGCTTTTTTGTTATGCTGGAGGACCTTAACGACGACGGCTTCACGTCCATGTGTCAGGATATACTCGCGGGCCGCAAAACAGAAATCGAACTGTTCGGGCCTGAAATTTGCAGGCTGGGCCGTGAACACGGGATACGGACGCCCGTAAACGAAATGCTCGCCCTTGCCGTGGGCGCCCTCGAAAAACGCGCCTTTATGAAATACCGCGAATGAAGCTCCCCGCCTTGAATGGTGTGTGTGGTATCTTGTAAGATTCGTGTCATTTACGAGCTTCGATCGGATGCGGAAGTTATTTAACTGTGGTGGTTTGCATAGCAAACCTTGTTTGCTCGCAAACCCGTATACTGCCATTTTTGTTGGTGTTACCAATTATAGGCGCCCTGAAGGGCGGGTGAGCAGACCCCACTGCGAATAAAATTGATAGAAGAGGCTTTCCCAAAACTTCAGTTTTGGGAGACAAGCTTAGCTTGGGAGACAAGCTTTGCTTGTCCAGCTACCTTGTATTTATATGAAAAAGCGGGCCTTAGTCCGGTTAGACCGCTTTTTCGGAAGCTTTTCTCAAAACCAACCGGGTTTTGGGAAAAGCTCTATTAATTTGTCGAAAAAACTGGCGGGGTAACGGGCAGCGCCGGAGGATAAACTATAGAACACGACACCTGCATTGTGGCCTGCGAAACATTAAGACAGGAACTTGAGGCGGTGATGAGACGCAGGGGCTGCGCTTATCCGGTGGTATGGGTAAACGCGGGAAAACACGCCCGGCCTGACAAGCTTAGGGCACTGATCCAGCAGGCAGTGGACGGCCTCCCACCCTCATGCCGGACCGTCCTGCTGCTGTTCGGCTTTTGCGGAAACGCCCTTGTCGGCGTAGAGGCCGGGCGCCGCCGCCTCGTACTGCCCAGGGCGGCGGACTGTATCACTATCTTTACCGGCTCCCGTAAAGAACGGGAAGCCTACGGCAGCGGTACGTATTTTTTCACGGAAGGGTATCTCGATTCCGGCGGCAGCATCGTGTCGGATACAGACAGGGTTTACCGGCTCTACGGGGAAAAACGGGGGCTATCCATCCTGAAAAGGATGCTGGGGCACTACAAAGACTTTGCGGTGATAAACACGGGAGTCTTCAATGTTGCCGAAGTAAAAGCCAGGGTGAAGGACTTTGCCAAACTGCCGGGTATTCCGGTCAGGGTTATTCCGGGAAACCTGAGGCTGATTGACATGCTGCTGGCCGGCGAGTGGGGAAACGATGAATTCCTGACGGTAGCGCCCGGCGGAAGCGTCACCTTCGAAGACACATTGTCCGCAAACGGAGTCTAGCACGCCGCCCTGTATCTTCCTTGATTCACAGTGGGGCCCGCTCCCCCGCCTTATCCTTCCTTTGGGGTTAAAAAGCGGCGGAACGTCAGGCAAAACAGCTTGACGCTGTTTTGTGGCGGGGAGGTTCATTAGGCTAAACGGCCGGTAAAACATAAGGCAAAACAGCCTGACACGGTTTTGTATCGAGGAGGTTCATTGGGCGCGCAGGGATTCGAACCCCGGACATCCACGGTGTAAACGTGGCGCTCTAACCAGCTGAGCTACGCGCCCTAGGGGTTTGGTTACGATAGCATGAGGTAAAGTGCGTGGTCAATACGACACCCAATGGGTGATGGCGAATTAGGCGGTGTATCAGGGGAAGGCGGTTCCAGAGGCGCAGCCTTTGGCCCGGTAATTGGGACTGGCGCGGCAGTCAAAGCCGCCGCCAGCCCCGGCTTATGAGCGCGCCCGCACAGCGCTTTGCCGGCGGCGCACCTCACACGCGTTAGGATAAGCTGGGGGCGTTGACGTCTATGTAAATGTCAAGCTGTTTTTGCTGAATTCGCTCCTTTTTTCCGGCTTGATTTTCACCGGCTTCTCTTCCACATACACCATGACCTGCCTGAGTGTCCGGGCGTTTAAGAGCCTCACGGCGGACTTCCGGTGATAGCTGGTCAGCCGGATGAATTCATAGAACAAAGCCGACTTAGCTTTTTTCCCTGCTTTTCGATGCCGGAACGCATATTCCGTGGTTACCGCTTGCTTTTCTTTCATAGTTAACCCCATTGGGACACCCTCCATTTGCGCCCCTATTGTTATTTGGGTAACATTTTCAATTTGAGGCATGACCTCTTTTCGGTAACATTTTTCATGAGGCAATGCGGGGGCTTGACACATTCCGCTCCCGGCGTTATGCTTTCTATATAATAAGCGTTCAGGGGATGTACCGGTTTCGACTGGTGCGGTTCGGGGCGCGGGTTGCAGGTGGAGGCGGACTTGTTCCGGGCCAACTCCTAAAACAGGCACAAAAATTTAATTGCCGATAACGACAATTACGGCTACGCTTTAGCGGCGTAATCGCGTGGCGCCGTCCCGCCGCCTTGAGGGACGGACGCTGCGTCGCAACCAGGGCTGGTCAAATAAGGTTTCCGGACCTTATGCGATAAGATTTTTCCGGAATACGGGCGCCCCGCCCGCCGCGAAGCCAAGGGCGTCCAGACAATTTGATCCGCGGCTAAACCTGTAGAAGCCCGTACTTCGCGTATTAGGACGCGGGTTCGACTCCCGCCATCTCCAGAGTGCGGCAAAACACGGTTCAAGGCGGCTCCGTCAAAAGGCGTGTTTGGATTCTGTTTTAGCCGCCCCGAAAGCCCGGGTAAAATTATTGCGCTGGCTTGGCAAAAAGCGTTTTGCTCTATTGACATTTTTTTTTAGCTTTTTTAAGCTAGATAAAATGTACGGTTTACGGCCTTACGCTTTAAACCGTTTTATACTGAAAACTAACGTTTATTAGGAGTGTTTTTTATAAATGCCCACGATCAATCAACTTGTTCGTTTTGGCCGGCAGCAGGTTATGTCCAAGACAAAATCACCGGCTTTACATTCGTGTCCGCAGAAACGCGGCGTCTGTACCCGTGTGATGACGGTAACGCCGAAAAAGCCAAATTCGGCCCTGCGAAAGGTTGCCCGTGTGCGCCTTTCCCACGGCACGGAAGTTACGGCCTATATCCCCGGTATCGGGCATAATTTGCAGGAACACTCGGTCGTTCTTGTGCGCGGAGGCCGTGTCAAGGACCTTCCCGGTGTCCGTTACCACATAATCCGCGGCGCAAAGGATACGCTGGGTGTGACCGACCGCAAGCGCGGGCGGTCAAAGTATGGCGCCAAGCGCCCCAAAGCTTAAGGCATTATAATGGGTAGAAAAAAGAAATCTATAGATCGTGACGTTCAGCCGGATCCAAGGTATAACAGCGTTGTCGTTTCCAAGTTTGTCAATCGTATGATGTGGGGGGGTAAGCGCTCTGTCAGCCTTCGAATCGTGCACTGTGCGTTGGAAACACTGCGCGGCAAGACGGACAAGGAGCCGCTGGACGTATTCCTTAAGGCTGTCGAAAACGTTAAGCCTATGGTCGAGGTAAAATCCCGTCGTGTGGGCGGCGCGACCTACCAGGTGCCGGTCGAAATTCGCGAGTCCCGCCGCGAGGCGCTTGGAATGCGCTGGATAATAAAAGCCGCCCGTGCGCGTGCCGGTCACGGTATGGACGAGCGCCTGGCAACCGAGTTGTTGGACGCGTTCAACGGTACGGGCGCCGCCTTCAAAAAGAAAGAAGACACCCACAAGAACGCCGAGGCGAACAAGGCCTTTACACACTACCGTTGGTAGTGTGTAAATAATAATAGCGACGATGGGAATGCTGCGGCTCCTTGTGTGTACTAATAAAAACGCGGGTTGCCGTGTGTAACACACCCCGTTAAGTGTTTTTAGTCATCCGCCCTCTTTACGTGATCGGGCGGAGAAGTTGTGGCTGACATACAGTCTGTTTTGCTCTTGTCTTGGTAAGGGGCTTGACATTCTTTTTAGATTGTGGTTTAATAAAGTATACGGAGGCTTAAAGCTTACGGCATGGAGTTTTGCGAAGCGGAGCCCCCTAAGCAAACGCGAGAGCGGTTGCGGTATAATCCAAACCGATCATCGGGTTTTGCCCCGATGGGATAGGTGGACATGGCAAATCAAAGGTGTATTCCGCTTCTTGCGGCAAACTGCGCCGGTGTTAGTCTGTCCCCAAAGATTAAACAAGCCGTTTATCAGTGAATGGACGGTGTAGATATAATCGTTTCGAAAACTCCTGATGGAGCGTGGAAACGGTGACGGTGGATTGGCATATTTCTATAGTTATGCTAAATTAGAAACCGTCATAACACAATGTGCCCAATAAATGTAAGGAGGAGCACGAGATGGCTAAAGATAAGTTCAATAGAACAAAAATCCACATGAATGTCGGGACCATCGGACACGTAGATCATGGAAAGACGACTCTGTCCGCCGCGATCACCATGCACTGCGGAAAGAAGTATGGTGACAAGGTTATGAAATATGACGAGATTGACAACGCGCCGGAAGAGAAGGCGCGCGGCATCACGATCAACACGCGGCATTTGGAATATCAATCCGAAAAGAGGCATTACGCTCATATCGACTGCCCAGGTCACGCCGATTATATTAAGAACATGATTACCGGTGCGGCACAGATGGACGGCGCGGTACTCGTTGTTTCGGCCCCCGATTCGGTCATGCCCCAGACCCGCGAGCACATAATCCTTGCCCGCCAGGTAGGCGTCCCCAACATGATCGTCTTCCTTAACAAGATTGATCAACTGGAAGACCCCGAACTGATAGATCTTGTCGAAGAGGAAGTCCGTGACGTGCTCACCGCCAATGGTTTTCCCGGAAAAGACATACCGATAATCAAGGGATCCGCGTTTCAAGCCATGACCGATCCGGATAATCCCGAAGCGACAAAGTGTATAGATGAACTTCTTGAGGCGATGGATACATATTTCCCGGATCCGGTGCGCGATATTGATAAGCCGTTCCTTATGCCAATCGAGGACGTTTTCACGATTCAGGGGCGCGGTACAGTCGTTACCGGTAAGATCGAGCGCGGCGTGATCAAACTGAACGAGGAAATCGAGATTGTCGGCATAAAACCGACCAAAAAGACCGTTGTAACCGGTATAGAAATGTTCAATAAACTGCTTGACGAAGGTCAGTCCGGTGATAATATCGGGGCGCTCCTTCGTGGTATCGACAAGAAGGAGGTTGAACGTGGCCAGGTTCTCGCGAAACCCGGCTCGATCACGCCGCACTTCAAATTCAAGGGCCAGATATACTGCCTTTCTCAGGAAGAAGGCGGACGCAAAACGCCGTTCTTTACCGGCTACAGGCCGCAGTTTTATTTCCGAACGACCGATATTACCGGTACCGTTACGCTTCCCGGTGAAGCGAAGGCGGGCGAAAAGATGGTTATGCCTGGCGATAATACCGAGATTCAGGGCGAACTTATTCATCCTATCGCGATGGAGAAAGGTTTACGCTTTGCTATTCGTGAGGGCGGTAAAACCGTTGCTTCCGGACAGGTTGTAGAGATTATAGAATAGGTGAAAGGCGAAGGCAGCAAGTAGTTTACTTGCTGTTTTTTTGTTTTCCGGAGGAAAGATGACCAAGGAACGGATTCGCGTAAGATTGCGCGGGTTTGACGTTGAACTGATAGATCAAAGCGCTAAGTCGATAGTAACTACGGTAGTAAAGGCAGGAGCCAAGATAACGGGGCCGATTCCGCTTCCTACCCGAATAAACAAGATCACGGTTCTGCGTTCGCCGCATGTGAATAAAAAGTCTCGTGAACAGTTCGAGATGCGTACACATAAGCGTCTTATCGACATTATTGAGCCTTCGTCCGAAGTGATGGACTCACTGATGAAGCTTGAGCTTCCCGCCGGCGTAGATGTAGAGATAAAACAGTAGCCGGTTGCGGCTAATCGCGTTGGCAAAAGCGGCTTTGGCCGTTTGCGCGGCGTGGGGCAGGCGGCTGTGCAGGAGAAAATGATGTTAGGGCTTTTAGCCAGAAAGTTGGGTATGACACAGATTTTTGACGAAAAAGGCAGCCTCGTTCCGGTGACGGTGTTGCGTGTTGATCCAAATGTCGTTATAGGCCAAAAAAACGAAAACAAAAACGGATACAATGCGGTAGTGCTTGGAGTTGATGACGCCAAGGCTAACAAGGTTACAAAACCCTACGCCGGTCAGTTTCCTGAAGGTGTTGCGCCCAAAAAACGTATTAGGGAATTCCGTGATTTTAGCAAAGAATGCGCGATAGGCGATTCTTTGGGCGTAGAGATTTTTGAAGGCTGTCGTTATGTCGATGTTCAGGGTGTCTCAAAGGGCAAAGGTTTTCAGGGTGTTGTTAAACGGTACGGTTTTGGCGGAGGACGCAAGACGCACGGTTCCAAATTTCACCGAGAGCCGGGTTCAACGGGACAGTCGACTTATCCGCATAAAACTTTCAAAAATGTAAAACTTCCTGGTAGAATGGGGCGCGAACAGGTTACCACTTTGAATATCCGGGTGGTAAAGATAGATACCGAAAAACAGTTACTGTTGATACGCGGGGCGGTTCCCGGCATCAACAAAGGGCTTGTCGTGGTCCGTGCGGCGGTAAAAAAACAGAGGGCATGATGGAAACGACTGTATATTCAACAGCGGGGCAGGAATTGCGAAAGATGAACCTTGACGATGCTGTTTTTGGCCTTGAGGTCAACCAAGACCTTTTGTGGTACGCTATAAACAATGAGCTTGCCAACAAGCGGCTTGGAACGGCGTGTACCAAAGATCGTGGTGAGGTACATGGTTCAAATGCCAAACCTTACAAGCAGAAAGGTACGGGCCGGGCGCGCCGGGGTGATAAAAAATCGCCATTGTTGGTTGGCGGCGGCACGGTTTTTGGGCCAAAACCTCGGGATTTTTCGTATAAAATGCCTAAAATGGCAAAACGACTCGCGGTAAAAACCGCCTTGAGCCTTAAGGCGAATACAGGCACACTAAAAGTTATCGAAGATTTTTCCGTTGAAGATGGGAAAACAAAGAAACTTTTTGGGATTCTTCAGAATTTTGGCGCGGGTGAGCGTACGGTTATCGTTTTGAATGGAGACGAAAATGGCAGGGATCGCGTCAATATGTTGAAACGTGCCGGCAGGAATATTCCTTGGCTTAGCTTCCTTTCAGCTACACGTCTGCGGGTTCACGATTTGTTTTATGGACGCCGCGTTTTCCTGCTCGAGACGGCGGCAAAAGAGATATGTGAATTTTACGCGGCTCATAAAAACAGGCGGAATACAGGTTTGGGGGTTAAGGCGTGAATTACGAACAGGTTTTGATACGTCCGGTATTATCCGAGAAAACAAACATTCTGCGTGAAAGCGGACGTTATGTTTTTCAGGTTGATATGAAGGCGAACAAACCTCTTATAAAAGAAGCGGTGCGTGTACTGTTTAACGTGCATCCTGTCGCCTGTACCACGGCTATCGTCGGCGGCAAACCAAAACGGCAGCGTTATAAAAGGGGTTACACGGCAACGTGGAAAAAAGCCGTTGTAACACTGGCGAAAGACGAAAAAATAGCGCTATTCGAGGGAGTTTAAGGATGGGCATCAAGACATATAAACCGGTTACACCCGGTATGCGGCAATGGCAGAGCCTCGATTTTTCCCATATTACTACGAATACACCCGAGAAGTCTCTTACTTATGGGCGGAAAGAACGCGCCGGTCGTGATTCGAACGGTAGAATCAGCGTATGGCACAAAGGCGGCGGTCATAAAAGGCTTTACCGAATGATAGACTTTAAAAGGGATAAAATAAATATCCCCGGCAGGGTTGCCACGATAGAATACGATCCTAACCGGAGCGCGAACATAGCGTTGGTCGTCTATGCGGACGGCGAAAAACGTTACATTGTAGCTCCCAAGGATCTTAAGGTGGGTGTCAAGATTTTTAACGGACCTTCCGCTCCGATAGAGCCGGGCAACGCCCTGCCGCTTGAAAACATACCGCTTGGTTTCACGATACATAATATAGAGTTGACATTGGGCAAAGGCGCACAGCTTGCGCGTTCCGCCGGCGCTTCGGCGCTGGTCGCCGCCAAAGAGGGCAATTATGTTACGATAAAGCTGCCTTCCGGTGAGATGCGTATGATTTTCAAGAAATGTTATGCCGTTATCGGTGTTGTCGGTAACGAGGATCATATGAATATCCGTTACGGAAAGGCCGGGCGTAAACGCTGGCTTGGTGTAAGGCCAACCGTCCGCGGTATGGTTATGAATCCTGTTGATCACCCGCACGGCGGCGGCGAAGGCAAGAATAAGGGTATACATCCGGTAACTCCGTGGGGTCAGCCTACAAAAGGCTATAAGACAAGGGACAAGCACAAGGCTTCTTCGCGCTTTATCGTAAGCCGCAGGAAGAAAAAATAAAGGGTAAGGGGTAAAGGTGTCGCGATCGATAAAGAAAGGCCCTTTCATTGAAAAGAGCTTGTACAAAAAAATTTTGGAGATGAATAAGGCAACGGAACGGCGCATGGTCAAGACTTATTCCCGCTGTTCGACTATAATTCCAGAAATGGTTGGTATAACAATCTCGGTTTATAACGGAAAGACATGGGTGCCTGTGTACATAACCGAGAATCTTGTCGGACACAAGCTGGGTGAATTTTCGCCAACACGTATTTTCCGCGGACATTCCGGCTCCGACAAAAAGGCCTCCAAATGACGGGATGCGAGGGGCAGAAAGGGCTGGTTGCGGTTTGGTCCGGGCCGGTAAAATGGGCTGATTAGCGAGGCTTTCCCAAAACTTCAGTTTTTGGGAGACAAGCTTCGCTTGGGAGACAAGCTTCGCTTGTCCAGCTCCCTTGGAGTTATATGAAAAAGCGGGCCTTAGTCCGATTAGACCGTTTTTTCGGAAGCTTTTCTCAAAACCAACTGGGTTTTGGGAAAAACGCTAGTTTGTGTTTTGAGACCGGCTCGATAAAAGAGGCGGCTGGTGGTTTGAGGCTTGCGGAGCGACGGATTGTGGTTTTGGACCGGTTAAGGTACCTTAAATAGATTTTAGGATGATTAAGATGGCAGACGGATATAAGGCAGTATCGAAATTTTTAATTTGCTCACCGTACAAAATACGTCCGGTGGCGAATCTTATAAGGCGTAAAACGTATACCGAAGCGATTTCAACTTTGGAAAATATGCCGCACAAGGGTGCGCGGCTGATACGCAAAACGCTCAGGTCGGCAGGCGCTAATGCGTTGAATGTCAACAAATACCTCGAGGAAGATATGCTGTATGTTAGGGAAATAATGATCGATGACGGGCCGCGTATGAAGCGGCTTTGGTGCAGGGCGCGGGGCAGGGCGGATATGCTGTTGAAACGGCTTTGTCATATAACCGTTGTTGTCGATAGGATATAGCGGCGGGAGTTTAGTGTGGGACAAAAAGTAAATCCAATAGGACTGCGCGTAGGCATCAACCGTACATGGTCTTCTCGCTGGTATGTTGACCCCAAGGTGTATGCGGCTACTCTGCATGAAGACCTTAAATTACGTTCCTATATCGTCAAGATGCCCGAAACCAAGGGCGCGGACATAGCGGAACTGGAGATAATTCGCCATCCCCAGCGTATTACGATTGTGATACATACCGCCCGTCCGGGCGTGATAATTGGTGTTAAAGGCGCGAATATCGAGAAAATAGGGCTTGAACTGCAAAAACTTGTCAACAAAAAGATTCAGCTCAAGATAAAAGAAGTACGCAACGCGGATAACAACGCACAGATCATAGCGCAGAATATAGCGCGCCAGTTGCTTGCCCGCGGCTCGTTCCGCAGGACAATGAAGCAGGCGATCGGTAACGCTATCAAAAAGGGAAACGCGCAAGGGGCCAAGGTCAGGCTTTCCGGGCGTTTGGGCGGCGCGGAAATGTCCCGCACAGAAGAGGCGAAAGAGGGGCGAATCCCGCTTCATACCCTGCGGGCAGATATTGAGTATGGCTTTGCGGAGGCGCACACGACTTTCGGTGCTATAGGCGTCAAGGTGTGGGTTTATAACGGCATGAAGTACGGCAAAGAACAGAAAGAGGATGCGGGCGCTATAGTCCGTAAACGCCGTGACAGAACGCCTGTAAAGACCGGCGAATAGAGGTAAGCGATGTTAAGTCCTAAACGTGTAAGATACCGCAAGGTTCAGCGTGGAAATATGCCGGGCAACGCCACAAGGTGCAACACCGTTGTTTTTGGCGAATATGCGCTTGTCGCGCTTGAGCGTATCTGGCTTACAAACAGGCAGATAGAAGCGGCTCGTATAGCGATGAACAGGCACATCAAGCGCGGCGGTAAGCTTTGGATACGGGTCTTTCCGGACAAGCCTTATACCAAGAAGCCTGCCGATACGCGCATGGGTAAGGGTAAAGGAGCGCCTGAATATTGGGTCGCGGTAGTTAAGCCGGGTACGGTTATGTTTGAACTTGGCGGCGTTGACAAGGAACTTGCTTCACAGGCAATGAAACTTGCCGGGGCGAAACTTCCGATTAAGACAAAATTTGTTGTTCGCAGCGATTTTGAGTTGGGAGGTTAGAAGATGAAGAATTCGTTCAAAAATCTGACTTTTCCAGAGCTTAAGGCCAAACGAGACGAGCTTAACAGGAAGTATCTGGAACTCCGCTTTCAACTTGTGGTTGGGCATGTCGATAATCCGCTTCAAAAACGAACGATGCGGCGGCAGATTGCCCGTCTTAACACGTTGATTAGTCAGTATGAAGCGGCAGGTAAAACGCCGGCGGCGGGCGGATCGCGGAAATAATAGGGGAAAACGGTGTCAGATCAGGTGAAAGTGACTAAAAGCGGTAAAAAAGAATTTGTCGGACTGGTAAAAAATACAAAACGTGTTGATGAAAACGGTAAAGTTATCGGGATGAACAAGACAATAGTCGTTTCTGTCGAGACGATGGCTTTGCACCCGCTTTACAAAAAATATGTTCGCAAGATAAAGCGGATTAAAGCGCATGACGAGGAAAATACGGCCCGTACCGGCGACAAAGTGCGTGTTGTGGAGTGTCGTCCTGTCAGCAAGGATAAATGCTGGAATCTGGTCGAAGTAGTTGAGCGGGCAAAGTAGGGAGCGTTAAAATGATTCAAGTGGAGACCTTTCTGAACGTTGCCGATAATTCAGGGGCGCGGCTGGTCCAGTGTATCAAAGTGCTGGGCGGTTCCAAACGCCGCTACGCGAGTATAGGCGATATTATTGTTGTCGCGGTCAAGGAAACACTTCCCACATCTTCGATAAAAAAGGGTACTGTCGAGAAGGCGGTTGTTGTTCGGACGCATAAAGAATATAGACGTCCCGATGGAACGTATATCCGTTTTGATGATAACGCCTGTGTGATAATTGACGCGAACAGAAACCCCAAGGGGAAGCGTATTTTCGGGCCGGTAGCCCGTGAGTTGCGGGATAAAGACTATATGAAGATAGTTTCCCTCGCGCCGGAAGTTTTATAGCGGGCGCGTATGCGGAGTTTGTGGCTGACGATATTCATATTGAATATTTAAGCCATGCGGATTGTGAAGGCTGCCGGAGCGCGGCTTGTAAGGAGCGGTAGAATGTCAGTTCAAACTGAAGCGCATAAGTTTAGGATAAAGAAAGACGATACGGTTGAAGTGATCGCCGGAAAAGAAAAAGGTAAACGCGGGCGTATCCTGCGTATTGTGCGGGGGAAGGATCGTATTGTGGTTGACGGTCTAAATCTTGTCAAGAAGACTCAGAAGAGGCGCAATAATAATGACAGGGGCGGTATAATAGAAATTGAAGCGCCCCTGCATGCATCGAATGTTATGATTGTATGTAAAAAATGCGGCCCCACACGGATAGGATACAGGGTCGAAGGGACGGTGAAAAAGAGAATTTGTAAAAAATGCGGAGAGGCTTTGTAATGGGTGAAGAAAAAACAAAGAAAGCATCCGGTAAGACGCCTGCCGAAAAAAGGAAAACCGATTCCGGCAAGGGCGCGGCGGCCGGTAAAGGCGGCGGTTCGGGTTCCGGAAAATCCGGCGGCGTTGCCGTGGGCAAAAATATTCAGCCTAAGGGTTATGTGCCGCGTTTGAAAAAGATTTACAGCGAGACTATAGCGCCGGAACTAATTAAGGAGTTTAATTACTCATCACCTATGCAGACGCCGCGTCTTGTTAAGATTGTTGTAAGCATGGGCGTGGGCGAAGCGATTTCCAACAAGAAGCTCCTTGAATCCGCCATCGATGAGCTTACGCTGATTACCGGTCAAAAGGCAGTCAGGACCAAGGCCCGCAAGAGTATTGCAAACTTCAAAATACGGGCAGGTCAGGAGATCGGGGCCCGTGTAACTCTGCGCGGTGCCATGATGTATGAGTTTTTTGACCGGCTGGTCAATGCGGCTCTGCCGCGTGTTAAAGACTTTCGCGGTATCAGTCAGAATGCTTTCGACGGACACGGTAATTATGCTATGGGCATAACCGAGCAGATTATCTTTCCGGAAATTGACTTTGATAAAATTGAACGTATCGCTGGACTTAACATTGTTATCGTTACAAGCGCAAAAACGGACGCTGAGGCCAAGGCATTCCTTGCTAAGTTCGGTATGCCGTTTAGAAAATAAATATAAGGAGCGTAAATGGCAAGAAAAGCAATGATCATAAAGGCGCTCAGGACGCCAAAATATAAGACACGCAAGGTGAACCGTTGCAGGATTTGTGGAAGGGCAAGAGGATATTTAGGTAAATTTGAGATGTGCCGCCTTTGTTTTCGCAAGTTGGCAAGCGAAGGGCTTATACCGGGCGTTACAAAATCAAGTTGGTAGGAGGAGAGGATGAGTGTTTCTGATCCAGTAGCCGATATGCTGACCAAGCTCCGCAATGCCGGAATGGCGAAGCATGAAAAAGTTGACGTTGCAACCTCCAGGCTTAAACTTGAAATAGTTAAAATTCTAAAAACTGAAGGTTATATACGAAATTTCAAAAAAGTAACACAGGGGGGTATAAATATTATCCGTGTGTTCTTAAAATATGATGAAGAAGCGGGGCCGGTCATTCATGGTATAAAAAAAGTGTCCAAGCCGGGCCGCCGTGTCTATGCCGGGTACAAAAGTATGCCGCGTGTTTTTAACGGTTTTGGTACGCTGATAGTTTCAACGTCAAGCGGAGTTACCACAGGAAAAAAAGCCGCCGAAAAAAAAGTTGGCGGTGAAGTAATCTGTATGGTTTGGTAGGGGTTATATGTCGCGTATTGGAAAGATACCGGTTAAAGTTCCGGCAGGCGTTAAAATTTACTTTGATAACAGTACAATCACCGTAGAAGGCCCCAAGGGCAGGCTGGCGCAGACCTATCACGATGTAATAAACTTTGAAAGTAAAGGCGGCGAGGTTGTTGTTACCAGAGTAAACGATGAAAAGCAGACAAAGGCTTTCCACGGTCTGTACCGAAATCTGCTTAATAATATGGTTATTGGCGTATCGACGGGGTTTACACGGGTCTTGATAATTAACGGCGTCGGTTACAGGGCGGAAGTTCAAGGTAAACTTCTTGTTATGAATCTTGGTTTTTCAAACGAGGTGTATGTGGGAATACCGGAAGGTATTGCGTTAAAGGTTGAAGCCAACGGGCGGCTTGAAATAAGCGGTATTGACAAGCATCAGGTCGGCGAGTTCGCGTCGCAGATACGTAAACTCCGTGTTCCTGAGCCTTACAAAGGTAAGGGTATTCGTTATGAAGATGAGCATATCAGACGGAAAGTCGGTAAATCCGGTGTTAAATAGGGATGGTTGAGCCATGTTACGGAAAATGTTGGAAAAAGACAGAAAGCGTCTAAAACGGAAGGTTCATATACGAAAAACCCTTTCAGGTACGGCGGAAAAGCCCCGTATGACGGTAACGCGAAGCAATAAAAATCTGTCTATACAGGTGATTGACGATACGAAAGGGCATACGCTTGTCTCAGCCTCGACTTTGGAAAAAGAGTTAAAAGGAATAAGGGCTACGGTGCCGGGCGGCGCCGAGTTGGGCGAGCTTATGGGAAAGCGTCTTTTGGAAAAAAATATAAAATCGGTTGTTTTTGACAGGAATGGCTATCTGTATCACGGCATCGTTAAGGCAATCGCGGACGGCGCCAGGAAAGCGGGGGTTCAGTTTTAATTGACTTTTCAAAATGCCGTTTTGAAACGATCGGTTTAGGTTTTGTAAAAATTTGTTGGAGGCGGAATGGAGCATTCCAGAGATAGAGATCGCGACAGAAATTCGCAGGATAGAGAGAAAGAGTTTGTAGAAAAACTGGTTAAGCTTAATAGAACGGCAAAAGTCGTGAAGGGCGGGCGACGGTTTTCCTTTTCGGCATTAACCGTTGTAGGAGATCGTAAAGGAAATGTAGGGTATGGTTTCGGCAAGGCCAACGACGTTTCCGAAGCGATTCGCAAGAGTATGGATAAGGCGAAGCGAAATATGATACGCTTACCGGTTAAGCATGGTACGATACCACACGAGATTCAGGGAACGTTTAAATCGTCGGTCGTGCTTTTGAAACCGGCCTGTTCTGGTACAGGCATCATCGCGGGCGGGCCGGTACGCGCCATAATGGAAGCGGGCGGTGTTACAGACGTGCTTTCCAAGTCGATTGGCGCTTCAAGCCAGTACAATGTCGTTAAAGCGACATTTGAGTGTATTCAAAAGATGATGGACGCCAGGCTTATCGCAAAAAACCGGGGTAAGCCGCTGAAGGAGCTTTGGGGGTAACTATGGCGGATGTTTCAAAAGGTAAGATAAGGATTCGCCTTGTGCGGAGTAGCATAGGCTTACTTCCAAAACAGCGTGCGACCATTCGCTCTTTGGGTTTGCGGAAGATAGGCTCAGTGGTTGAACATGAAGCTAACGGCGCTGTCATGGGAATGGTAAAGAAGGTTTCCCATCTTGTCAAAGTGGAGGATATAGGCTGATGCAGGATTTTGATTTACACGCGCCGCACGGCGCAAATAAACAAAAAAGAATAGTAGGGCGCGGCCAGGGTTCGGGACGCGGTACGACGGCAGGCAGGGGAAACAAGGGCCAGCAATCGCGATCGGGCGGCAAGACATATCTAGGTTTCGAGGGCGGTCAGATGCCTTTGTACCGCCGCCTTGCTCGCCGCGGCTTTTCAAACTATCCGTTCAAAACGGTTTACGAAGTGATAAATCTTTGCGATATTGAAAAACATTTTGAAGACGGCGCAACGGTGGATATTGATTCACTGAAATTGGCCGGACTTGTTAAGGGCAGGAAGCCCCTGATAAAAGTATTGGGTAACGGGGAACTCACCAAAAAAATAAACTGTAAGATTACGGCACTTTCCGCCTCCGCAAAAGAAAAAATAGTCAAGGCGGGCGGTAGCGTAGAAGTTTCCGCCGAATCCCCTGAGTCGGGTTCGCCTGAGGCTTAATTAAGGAAATTTGATGGCTAACCCTTTAGTTGGTATTTTCAGAATAAAAGAACTTCGAGAGCGTATTTTTTTTACGGTTGTGATTCTTATTGTATTCCGTCTGGGCGCTGTGATTCCAGTTCCCGGCATCAATGTCCGTGAGCTGAACGCATATTTCTTATCACAGCAAAATTCGGGGAATGCCATTGTGGATTATCTTGACTTCTTTGCGGGCGGCGCTTTCTCGAACTTTTCAGTGTTCATGCTCGGTATAATGCCGTATATCTCGATGTCCATAATCATGCAGCTTCTGCTTATAGTTTTTCCTGGCCTTAAAAAGTTATCACAGGAAGAAGGCGGCAGAAAGAAAATACAGGCATACCAGCGTTACGGGACGGTTGTTGTCTGCCTTATTCAATCGTATGCGGTTACCCAGTATGCACAGATCATATCACGGAGCGTAGAGAATCTGCTCATGATGAATCTGCTGCCGTTTACGCTGCTTGCGATGCTTTCTGTCACGACGGGGACGCTGTTTCTTATGTGGATGGGGGAACAAATAACAAAGCGCGGTATTGGAAACGGCATATCTCTGTTGATATTTGCCGGTATTGTGGCGCGATTACCGGACGCTGTTTGGGAATTGATAGGGCGTGTCGTGCGCGGTGAGCTTAACCCCGTATTCGTGCTGGTTGTGCTTTTTATGTTTGTTGCCGTTATCGCGCTTGTTGTGTTTGAACAGCAGGGGCAAAGGAAGATAACCGTGCATTACGCGAAGCGCGTTGTCGGCAGAAAGATGTACGGCGCTCAGAATACTTATATACCGTTCAAAATAAACCCGTCCGGTGTAATACCAGTCATCTTTGCTTCTTCTATTTTAACGTTTCCGCTACAGATAGCTTCGACGATAGGCGGAAATGTTCCGTGGCTTGCGGCGCTCTCACGGGCACTGACACCGCGCGGCATCCTGTACAATGTTTTATATGTTTTACTTATAGTCTTTTTTGCTTATTTTTATACACAGGTTACGTTGAATCCAATCGAGATCGCGAAAAACATACGCGAGAACGGAGGGTCTATCCCGGGTATTAGAACGGAAAAAATAGAGGAATACCTGACAAAGATACTGAATAGAATTGTTCTGCCGGGGGCTTTGTATCTGGCCCTGATTGCGGTGATACCGACAATCATTCAGGTGTTGTTCAATTTCCCGTCGTCGATTTCGTACCTGATGGGCGGTACGTCACTGTTGATCTTGGTTGGGGTTGACCTGGACACTATGAGTCAGATTGAAGCCATGTTAAAGATGCATCACCATGACGGTTTAACAAAGCATGGACGGTTGCGCGGGAGAAACCTGTAGGGGGGAAAAATGAAAGTTCGTACAAGTGTGAAACCTATCTGTGATAAATGTAAAGTGATAAAGCGGCACGGCATAATCCGTATCATTTGTCAGAATCCAAAACATAAGCAGAGACAGGGGTAGGGGGAATAATGGCTCGTATTGCAGGCGTTGACTTGCCTAACAAGCATGTTGATATTGCTTTAACCTATATATTCGGTATAGGCAGGGCAAGTGCGGGGCAGATTTGTGAAAAAGCAGCGATAGACGCTAAACGTTTGATAAACGATCTTTCCGCTGAGGAGTTGAACGAATTACGCCGTCTTATTGAGAATGACTACAAGGTAGAAGGAAGACTCCGGACGGAGGTTGCATTAAACATCAAACGGCTTATGGATATAGGCTGCTACCGAGGATTGCGTCACAGGAAAGGTTTACCGATTCGCGGACAGAGAACGCGTACCAATGCACGTACCCGCAAAGGTAAAAAAAAGACTGTTGCAGGTAAAAAGAAATAAAACAGCGGTTTAAGATTTCCGAGTTTTGGATCTTGAATTTGAGATTTTTTATTTTTAAATTTATAGCGTTGAATACATTGACAGGAGGAAGAATGAGCGGAGGAAAGTGTGGCGGCTAACGTTAAAAAGAAAAAAGAAAAGAAGTCGGTATATGAAGGTAATGTTTATATACAGGCAACATTTAACAATACCATTGTAACCATTACAGATTTAATGGGAAACGCTATTTCATGGGCGAGTTCTGGCGGTCTTGGTTTTAGGGGTGCAAAAAAGTCTACGCCGTTTGCGGCACAGACCGTTACAGAGACAGCCGCTCAAAAGGCTATTCAGTCGGGATTGCGGGAAGTTCATGTGTATGTGAAGGGGCCCGGCATGGGTAGAGAATCTGCTATACGCCAGCTTGGCGTACTTGGGATGAAGGTTAGATCCATTAACGATGTAACGCCGATTCCGCATAACGGTTGCAGGCCGCGCAAGACACGGCGTATATAAACGAGGAAAATCATGGCAAGGTATACCGGTCCGGTTTGCAGAATATGCCGGACAGAACAAAAAAAATTGATGCTCAAGGGTGAACGATGTAAAAGCGATAAATGTCCAGTCAGCAAGAAGCGTGCGGCGCCCGGGAAGGATCCCAAAGGAAGGCCGGTAAAGCGCTCGGACTATGCCGTACAACTGCGTGAAAAGCAGAAGCTTAAAAGGGTTTATGGGATGTTGGAAAAACAGTTCAGCCTGTTTTTTGAACGTGCGCAGCGTATGCCCGGTATTACCGGTGAAAATCTTTTTTTGCTTTTGGAGAGCCGTCTGGATAATGTTGTTTACCGCCTGCGGTTTGCGGCAAGCCGGAAAGAAGCTCGCCAAATTGTTTTGCACGGTCATGTCTTGGTGAATGGGAAGCGGGTGAATATCCCTTCGTATCTTGTTAAGACGGAAGATTCCATAGAGATAAAAGAGGCAAGCAGGAATCTTGCGTCAATTAAAGGTGCTTTGAAGGAGTATGGAAAATCCGGGGTAATGCCGTGGCTGCAATTGGACCCCGATACGCTTAAAGGAAAATTGCTGGCCTTCCCAAGAAGAAATGATAAAACCGATCTTTCAGACATCAAAGAACAGATGATCGTTGAATACTATTCCAAGTAAGGAGTCTTCATGGCCCGTAGAAATTTGCTTAAGGGTTTCAAAAAACCGAAAAGCCGGACATTTGAAACCGCTGAGTTAAGAAAAGATTATGGAAAATTTGTAGCTTCTCCTTTTGAACCAGGCTTCGGTACAACTATAGGCAATACTTTACGCAGGGTGCTTTTATCATCAATTCAAGGTTATGCGGTTACGGCGGTTCGAATCGTTTCGTACAATGCCGACGGAACGGCGCATAATATATCCAGCGAATTTGAGCTCATTCCAAATGTAGTTGAAGATACCCTTGAAGTGCTTAACAACCTTAAACAGGTTTGTTTTAAGTTGCCCGGCGATCTGGAACAGGATACCGTTACATTTGAATGGTCAGGGAAGAATTTTATTAAGAGTGAACATTTTGCGAAAGCCGGCTCTCTTGAAGTTTTGAATCCGGGACTTCCTGTTATGACCCTTACGGATGACGCCCATATTGAAATTGAACTACAGATAGATCTGGGGCGTGGATATACTCCTTCCGAGCACAACGCGCAGCATATCGAAGTTATAGGTACTATACCTATGGATTCGATTTTTTCGCCGGTGAAGAAGGTAAAGTACAGCGTCGAACCGGTCAGGGTAGGCCAGCGCAATGATTACGATAAACTTATCCTTGAAATATGGACGGACGGGACGATTGGGCCGGAGGAGTCTCTGATCGAGGCCGCCAAAATCGCAAAAGAACATTTTGCGTTGTTTGTAAATATTGATGAAACTTCGTTTGGAGAAGACGAAGAATCGGATGAAGGCGATGAACGTATACGGCAGTTGATGGGCACCCCTGTTGAAGAACTGGAGTTGTCTATCCGTTCATCGAACTGCCTGAAGATTGCCAACATAAAAACTATTGGTGAATTGGTACGAAAGACGGAGGACGACATAAACCAAACCCGTAATTTTGGCAAAAAGTCGCTGCAAGAGATAAAGGAAAAACTACAGGACTGGGGATTGACGCTTGGTATAACAAGCACCAGTGAGTTGAAAAGCGCTTTGAAAGGCGTAAAAAAGGATAACAATAATGAAACATAAACGGGGTTTTAATCCGCTTGAAAGGATGGCGGCGCATCGTAAGGCTATGGTGCGTAATATGATGACATCCTTGTTCAATAAAGAACGAATAAAAACAACAAAAGCCAAGGCGCTTGAAGTGAGACGTTTTGCAGAAAAAATAATTACCCGCGCAAAAGTAGATTCTGTTCATAACAGGCGTATAGTTTCCGCCCGTCTTTATAACGAGGGTGTTGTTGCAAAGCTGTTTACCAATATAGGCCTGCGTATGAAGGACAGGAACGGCGGCTACACAAGAATCATCAAGCTGGGGCAGCGTTATGGCGATGCGGCTGAAATTGTGATTCTGGAACTTGTTGATTATAAGCTGGACAGCGAAAAGAAAAAGACCGAAGCGGGAGCAAAGAAAAAGAAGGGAGAAAAAAATGTCCAAAGCGCATAGGGGAAAAGGGATTCGGGAACTGTTCCACAATGGCCGCGGAGTATGTCCTGTCTGCAACAGATCCAACGTGAAAACACTTTATGAACATGACAAGGGTGAAACAAAAATTAAAATTTGTAAAACGTGCAGGGCCGCCGTTAAACACGGAAAGAAAAGCGTGTAAGACGATGTTTTGGTGAAGTCGTGCCTGTATGCTTTTTGTTAGACGGCGCTAGCGGATGTACCAAGGCCGCCGATCTTCACCCGGTTGGTCTACGGCGTCCGGTAATTTCACGGTTGCCGTAGTTTGTAAAATCGCTTGTTTCGGTTATTCTGTCAAACTTGCGGTGCACAGGCGTAAATATTACCCGCTAATAGGTTTCTTCGTTCATTGACAGAAACTCGTTGCGGACTTTTTTGATCAGCGTAAGTTCCCGGTTCAATGTCTTTTCATAGTCAAGGCTGCCCGTTTTCATACGGACGGCTTCGTCCTCCCAGAATTGAATGCGTTGCAAATTAATAAAATAAAAACGTTTATCCAGCGCTTTCTCTGCCCATTCTTTGGCGCTGTTCCAGTAGTAAAGCGCCGTGCGATAACAGGTTTCCGCTGTTTTAAGGCTGTCAAGATTCTGTTCTTTCCACGGCGCATTGTAAAAGTAGGCGTTGCGCTTGTTCCACTTGTTGCCAAGCAGTATGTACTGCTCAATAAGTTTGAGATTGATATGCATCATAAAGAGGTAGCGGTACTTCTCCCACTGTACCGGATTCTCTATCAGCGCCTCCGCGTACAAGGGGTTACAAAAATCGGCGGCCAGCGCCTTTTCCAGCCAGTAGATATTTTCCATCGTGTCGTCCGGGTACTGGGTATGGTGCAGGTGGTAGATTTTGTAGAACTGTTCCTTGTAGCGAACGATGTAGGCGTCGAGCGGCACCACGTTTGTCAACACCAGGATAAACACCGCGCACACGGAAATCAGGCTGCGAAACAAAACGGTACGGCAATCGATAAGATGTGTCACCCTTTCATTATCGGTCTGTCGACGATTTTTGAGCAACGCCGCGTTCAAATCGGCGGTCAGCGCCGCAAATTCCAAACTCTGTTTCTATAGCCAGTATCTTAAAAGCGACTCTCAGGATGCTAGCAGGGACGAATTCTCAGCCGTCACCTGAGTCATTACAAGATCCCCGACTTTCACGTTTATAAACCTGGTTACATAGAATACAAGAACCCTTTTAATCGCTCTAAACCCGCCTCTGTGGGCGATGATAGCCAGCGCCCACATATTTCTTGCTTCATATATGGAGATTAAGAAACGTGAGTTCGACGGAAAGAAGAAACCCCTGCCCGAACATAATATAACGGGATAAACAAGCAACTCATTATACAGGAAACGGGAGGGGTTTCTTATGGATAACGACCGTATAACCCGGATTTTTTGCGATGCCGATGACTTTTGTACCAGGCTTGAGCGCTATTGCAAGGCCCGTTTGCTCCCGCCGTCCGGTAGTGGCGGGCGCTGGCTTCCCCGGAGCCGCCTGACACCCGGCGAGGTTATGACTATCGTGATATTGTTTCACCTCGGCGGGTACCGGTGTTTCAAATGTTATTACCGGGAATGCGTCGGCAAACGGCTCAGCGGATATTTCCCCCGTCCGGTCAGTTACAACCGGTTTGCGGAACTGATGAGCCGCGGCGCCCTGCCTCCGGCGCTTTATACCCAGCTCTTTCGGCGGGGGAAGCCGGCGGGCACCGGCTTTATTCGCAAAGTCTGGTTTAATACCCCGCCGAACCTTCGGTTCGCGCTTGCCGCGCGGAGGCTCATTATGCCTTATTAAAGATAAGACCGGGCGAAATACCGCCGGCGCTGGACATATCAGGGCCGCCCTTTCAGCGGCTGCCCTGGCGCGGCGGCCGGAAAGTTTCCGGGGCGGGCAAGGGTGCTTTGTTCGCTCTGAACAGCGTCGCCGGCCTCCTTGAACAACAGGCGCTGACGGACAAAACTGCTGGTAAGCTGGTCCGAATGGCGGATACTTTTGCTTCCCCTACGGGGGAAGCAACGGGCGGTCAGGGTAAAATCTTTACGTGGGAAATCGCAGGAAACCGGAGCATATATGGTGGTTTACGATTTCCGCCGCCGCCGGGACGTCCGTCCTGTTCATCCGTCCGTTTTCAGGCTAGGCTAGAGACATGGATTTGGAAATGCTGCGCGCGCGTGCCGCAATAATACGGGATGTAAGGCGGTTTTTTGAAGGACGCGCCTACCTTGAACTTGATACGCCTCTGCTTGCTCCGGATCTGATACCGGAATCGTGCCTTGAGGTTTTTAAGACGACGCTGCTACCGGCCGCGAACAGCAGCCGGCAGATGGCACGGGATTACTGGCTTGTGCCGTCACCGGAAATCTGGATGAAGAAGCTGATTGCGAAGCACAGGACAAATGTGTACCAGATTTGTAAATGTTTCAGAAACCGCGAATCGTTCGGGGCCGCGCATAGTCCAGAATTCACTATGCTTGAGTACTACACGATGGACGCTGATTATACCGACTCGCTGGGTATAACCGAAGATTTGTTCGACGCGCTTGCTGCCGCCGGCTGTACGAAAACTCTTGCGCCGCCCTTCATACGGTGGACGATGGACGACGCTTTCTCGCGGCTTGCAGGTTTCGGTTTGACAGAGGCCATTGAAAACGGGACGCTGATCCGTGAGGCCCGGCGGCTTGGTATCGATCCGCCCGCCGGATCAAGCGACGGCGATATTTACAATCTTATATTCATCCACGCGGTTGAACCCTATCTGCCCAGGGAAAAGCCGCTTGCCCTGCTTGACTACCCGGCCGCCGTTCCCTGTCTTGCCAGGCTGAATACCGGGAACGCCGGAAATTCTGTTCCGCGAACGAGAGAGCGCTGGGAACTGTATGTTCACGGCATTGAACTGGCAAACTGTTTTTCGGAGGAGACGGATGCGGAAGAGGTTCGTAATTTTTTTTTGTCGGAACAGGCAGAAAAGGCCCGCTGCGCCGCCGTGCCTCATGCGGTTGACGGCGATTACTGGAAAACATTTTTACCAGGAAAAACGGCTAACGGCGTGTTGCTGCCCTTTCCACGCTGTTCCGGCGTAGCGCTTGGCCTTGACCGTCTTATAATGGCGCTTACGGGCCGCAACACGATTGACGGTGTCCTACCGTTCCCGATGGATCCTCTCTTATCGTAAATGGGCGAAAAATGCAGGTAATTAGAGGCTTTCCCAAAACTTCAGTTTTTGTGAGACAAGCTTTGCTTGTGAGACAAACTTTGCTTGTGAGACAAGCTTTGCTTGTCCGGCTACCTTAGATTTATATGAAAAAGCGGTCCTTAGTCCGGTTAGACCGCTTTTTCGGAAGCTTTTCTCAAAACCAACCGGGTTTTGGGAAAAGCTCGTTATTTAGTTTGCAACGGTGTCTCTATCCCCGCTTATCTTTCTTTTGAAGTCAAACAGCCGGTAAAACGTCAGGAAAAACAGTTTAACGCTGTTTTGTGGAGGGTAGCATTTCACTGTCAGAGCCACCATCACCCGAATCCCGAATTATTACAGGCTGTGCTAAACCCGCTGGCGGGCGCGTGGTGAGACATTTCAAAATGTAACCATGCGTAACGCTAATTCCTGTATAGACTTGGAATTACAACATACCTGTTTAAGATACCAGATGGCTTTTGAGCTTCTTTGTAACTCTTTGTCCTATCCGGGATTAGCTCTTTCGTAATTTTTTGTAACATAACAACCTATGTCATTTGGGTTGCATTTTCATAATGTCTCAAGGCCCTTCTTTTCGGTTACTGTTCCGATGTCCGCCCGCGCTTACTTCACATACGCCCCGCTTTCTGGCATAATGGCAAAAAATCAATCAAAGGAAAATGTATGCCTGAAGAATTAACGGAGTATAAGGGGCCGGCAACGATGGAAAAAATCACATCGCTGGCAAAACGGCGCGGATTTGTGTTTCAGTCTTCCGAGATTTACGGAGGCCAGAACGGA
>JAISLM010000108.1 GCA_031290855.1 Spirochaetaceae bacterium | reverse complement strand
TTTTTTCTTTCTTTGCCGCCTGTTGACAGCGGGGAGCATATTCCCCCGTTACCGCCTGTTTTCCTTATCATGGTTAACTCTGTTGGTATGCCCTCCCTGCGGCGTCTTCAGTATAGTTTGGGTAACATTTCCAATTTGAGGCAGAGGCCCTTTTCGGCAACATTTTCATGAGGCAACGCGCCCGCTTGACTTTTACGGGGTATTTTTAATACGATTATTTAATGGCTGATATGTTATTTTTGTCGGACGACGAATTTGAATCGTACCGCAAGCTGATTTATGCGGAAAGCGGGATACATTTTACGCAAACGAACCGCTCGATCCTGGAGGGCCGCCTGAAGGAGCGCCTGCGACAGAACGGTATGCAGAACGCCAAGGATTACCTGAATAAAATCAACGGTAGTAAAGACGAGCTGAAGGCATTTCTTGACGCGATAACCACGAATCTTACACGGTTTTTCCGCAATCAGCCGCATTTTGACGCGATGGAGTTCTTTGTCCTGCCCGAAATACTCGCGCTGAAGAAGCCGGCGGGGGATTTCACCGTCAGGATTTGGAGCGCGGGCTGCTCTACGGGGGAGGAGCCGTATACGATCGCGATGCTTTTGAGCGAAAAACTTCCGCCGAACTTCAAATTCGAGATTGTCGCCAGCGATCTGAGCCTTAAGTGCCTTATGACGGCAAAAGAAGGGTTTTATGACAAAACCCGTGTCGTCGGCATACCTGACAATTACCTGAAAAAATATTTTGACCACAACGAAAGCGGTTACAGGGTAAAAGACATTCTCAAGGCGAGGATCCGCTTTGACTACCATAACCTTAAAAATGCTTCGCCCTGGAGGAATTTCGACGTCGTGTTTTGCCGCAACGTGCTGATCTACTTTGACGAAGCCGCGCAAACATCTGTCGTAAATCATTTCTGGGATTCCATGGCGTCAAAATCTTTCCTTTACATAGGACATTCAGAGTCGCTTTTCGGCATGAATACCAAGTTTGAATTCGTCAAGACCAAGTGGACGACGCTGTATAAAAAGTGGGTGTAAGGAGAGAAGTATGGCCGATGATATTTCCGTACTGGTAGTAGACGATTCCGCGCTTATGCGGAACCTGATAAGCAAGATGATAGAGGCGACGGACGGGCTTTCCGTCGCGGATACCGCGATGAACGGAAAATTCGCGCTTGAGAAGATCGCAAGGCTCGATCCTGACGTGATAGTCCTGGACCTGGAGATGCCGGAGATGAACGGTATAGAATTCCTGAGGGAACGCAAGAACCGGGGGATACGCATACCCGTCATCATCCTTTCGTCCATCGCGGAAAAGGGCGCTGCCGTCACGATGGAGGCGCTGGCTCTCGGCGCGAGCGACTTCGTACAAAAGCCGTCCGGCTCCATCTCCGTCGACATAGCGACGGTGAAGGACAGGGTCTCAGAGCTGTTGCTCGCCTACGGCGGCAGGTATCGCCGTTTCAACAAAAAAACTCCGGCGTCCGACGCTGCGACGGTAACAAAGCCGCCGTCCAGAACGCCGGCGGCCTCCGGCGCGGCGTCGATATCCTCGCTTGTTTCCGGCATGGGGATCAGCGTGGGCGCGCCGGCGCAAAAGATCACGCCTATCCGCTCTACCGGCAAGATAGAGGTTGTCGCGATAGGTATATCGACGGGCGGCCCCGAAGCGTTGCGCGTCGTCTTTTCCAAACTGGACCCCGATCTGAAAGTACCGATACTCGTCGTACAGCATATGCCGCCCGGTTTTACCCGCGAGTTCGCGATAAGCCTGAACAAGGTATGCCCGCTTGACGTGAAAGAAGCGGAAGAAGGGGACGAGGTGATACCGGGACGCATCCTCATAGCGCAGGGCGACAAACACCTTGAAGTGGTGCGCGACGGGATCAGGGTGGTGGTCAACCTTTCCAAATCGCCGCAGGTTAGCGGTCACCGTCCCTCAGCCGATGTTCTGTTTGCGTCCATCGCGGTCGTGTACACGAACCACGCGCTCGGGGTGATCATGACGGGAATGGGCAAAGACGGCGCAAATCAGCTTGGCAATATCTACCGCGAGGGCGGCCTTACGATAGGCCAGGACGAAAGCTCCGCCGTTGTTTACGGGATGCCGCGTGTGGCCTACGAGTTGGGGCACGTTATGGAACAGGTAGCCCTAGAAAACATGGGCAAACGGATCAGCACGATAGCGAGAACCTCCCGCCTTTAAAGACCAGCCAGCGGGTTTGATCCATTGCTTTCAGTCTGATAGTGACGCCCTTCCGGGCGCGGACACGTCACCATGTATATACTTTGCCGCCGGGCTTTTTGGGGGCTGCGGGCATTTTGGCGACCGCTGCGCCGGGGCGCTTCACAGTTTCCTTCCGTGCCCCCCCGCAATCGTACTGGTAGAAATATGTTTCGAAAGCGCCCGACGTGATCTTTTTACAGCGGTCGGCGCTCGCTCCGAATAACGACTCGAAGCCGGGGTGGGCGCTCAGTATGTTTATCTTCCACGACAAAAAGTTGTCCCTCAACACGCCCATGTCGCGGTACAGCGTTTCCGCGTTTTCCCTGTCGAGGAGACGCACCCCGTAAGGCGGGTTTGTGATGATAAAGCCGCCGCCGAGTGGCGCTACAGCCTCCTCCATCGGCCTCCGCCACAGCTTCGGCATAACGGCGGGCCGCCTCCCCCCAAAAACATCTTCGCAGCCGCACACATTCTCCAGCGCGCGGGCCAGGTTTGCCTTTGCCGTCTCGACAGACCCGCCGTCGCTGTCGCTGCCGAAGATCTCAGCGTTCCTCGACAGGTCTATCCTTTCAAACAGCGTCCGCCGCACCTCGTTTTCAGTCTCCGTGCCGGCGAAGGGTAGCGCGGAAACCGTGAAGCCGCGCCCCAGCCCCGGCGCTACATCCCATGCGTAGAGGGCCGCCTCTATAACTATTGTGCCGGAACCGCAAAACGGATCGTACAGAGGGAACTTGCGCCGCCATAGCGCCTGCAACAACAGGGCGGCGGCGGTGCTCTCGCGCAGCGGCGCGGCGCCGCCCTCCAGCCGGTAGCCGCGCTTAAAAAGCGGCTTCCCGCAAAGGTCGAGCAGTATCTGAACACGATCCTTCTCAACATACACGCGCAGGTCGGCCCTGTTCCCGGCGGCGGCCTCCGGCAGACTGACCTCCCGGTAACGTTCACAAAGCCTTCCGGCGGCGGCCTTGTGCACCACGGCCTGTATACTCGTCTCGGATGCGAGCCGCGAATGGTTCGAGCGAACTTTGTCGACGGCAAGCCCCATGCCCTTAGGAACTAAATCCTCCCAGGCGACGGCCCGCGTACCGTCAAAAAGCCCGTCAAAGTCGAGGGCGGGAAACGAAGCGGCCTCAAGCAAAAGCCTGTCTGCCGTGCGGAGTGAAAACAGCGCGCGGTACATCCCCGCCAAATCAGTTTCAAAACGAACCCTGCCAAAGCCCGAATCGACAATCCTGAAAGCGTCCGGCGACCCTCCGGAAAGCTTCTTAATCTCGTTGGCAGTAAGCTTTTCCACCCCGCCCGAACACAACGCAACCAAAACCATAAAGTAAAGTCTACCAGCCCTCCCCCCCCTTTTGAAACCCTGCGGACTAATGGATAATTGACGCCTCGTGTTACGCAAAAGCGCCTCCTGTTTAGGCAAACGCACTGTCAAAAACAGGCCCGCATAGCGGGTTTGTCAGGCTTTGAGTTCCGGCGGACGGGCGGGAGACGGGATAGGCTGCGGCGGGGGACTCTCCGGCGGCCCGTGGGGTCAGACCCCATAGTGGGGGCAAGGGCTGGTTACGCAAAGGCGTCAGGTAACTCAAAGGTCGCCTGGCGCCTCTTGACCAGGCGGCGGAACCGGGCGTAAGCTAAAAGTGGTGCCTGACAGCATTTTCAGGAGGTTCCCATGCGAAAACTGCCCCTTACCGCCGCCCTGCTCGCCGCCTTCGCCGTCTCCCTCGCCGCCCAGGAGGGGACGGTACTGCTGGACGTTGGAAATTATAGTAAATCTTTTCTTAATGGCAATGGAAGTGCTATGTCTAGCAAGTATCTTAGAGTTGCCCCTAAAGAAGATCTTATTAGCATTAGTACTCTTGAAGGAGATAGCACAAGTGT
>JAISLM010000107.1 GCA_031290855.1 Spirochaetaceae bacterium | reverse complement strand
GTGGGGGTTTGCATAGCAAACCTTGTTTGCTCGCAAACCCGTCTACTACAATTTTTTTGTAGTTGCTACCCACTCTAACCGCCCCAAGGGGCGGGGGAGCAGACCCCACTGCGAATAAAAACACTCTACCCGGAAGACGATCCGCTTTTTAGGCCAAGGATCGGGGAGCCTGACATCGAATTATCATCCCTGGCAGGGATCAGCAACGCTACACTGGCGGTGGGCGGAGAAGGCGACCTCTTCGCCCCCGCGCTATTCCCTAAAATCGCCGCAGCCATCCCCGGCGCGGTTCTCATCATCATGGGCGATCACGACCACATAAGCTGCATAGCGGACACCGTCATTTTCTATCCATAAGCGGCGGCCTTTTCGCGGACAAATAGCGTTTCGCCAATCCCGGCGGCGGCAGGTGTCGGGATGTGTCCCGCCCCTACCTGCGTAGAAAAAGCTGTCATCGAAGGCAAAGTTTCGCCAGCCCGTAACATTGACAAAGCCGTCTACCGCAGTGTTTACCTGAAAGGCGTACCCGTTGAAGAACTTGTGCGGCGGACGCTGCATCTTGAAGCAGGCCCTGTCGGGGTTCACGTCAGGGGATGGAAATTTATGTCGATAAAACCTCTATTTATAGCGATTGTAACTCAAGTCATACATAATTTTAGTAATAGAGTTGTTCAGAAACTTCAGTTCCTGAACAACAAGCGCTTAAAAACAGCAAAATGTGAAGCATTTTGCCTGGACTTGTTCGATAACCAACCGGGTTACCGAACAAGTCCAATGGAAAATGGGAGCGGTCGAATCGGCCTTGAGAGCCGGTTTTGGGATGGAGCTTTTGCCGATTAGCCCTGCGATTCGGCTTTTGGGAGGGATGAAAGTTTGAAATATTGAGGTTAAACCCTGGGAATGGGATTTGATTTGGGATAAAACCCCATTCCACACCATTCATTATTCGCGGCGGGGAGGTTCATTAATTACTCGTTAACTCGCCGCTTACATTTTGCCTCCATATTCTTTTTGGTACCGGAGCAGCGCGGGATCTTTTGGGGCGATGGCGAGGGCCTGGCGCAGGTAGTAGACGGCGTGGCGGTCGTCCCGCTGCTTGTTGTACAGGCCGATCAGGGCTTTCAGCGTATCAAGGTTGCGCGGGTTTTCGAAGAGACTGGAACGGAAGTCGCCGATCGCCGCGTCAGCCTCGCCGCGCAGTGTGCCGCGCAGGTAGAAGTAGCGGCTTTTGTACGCGCCGCCGGGCAGGGCGGCAAGGCGCGTGTCGATCAGGCGGAGCGCCTCGCCGTGCCTGCCCGAATCAGCCAGCGCCTCTATGTACGCAAGCCTGCCGTTCTCGTCGTCGGGATAGCTCTGAACCAGTTCCTGCGCCAGGGCGAGCGCGGCGTTTCTGTCGCCCAAGCCCTGCTCGACCTTGAAGGCGTTGACGAGGGCGGCGGGGCTACGGCGTTCCTTTAGGATTCTGTCCTGATGCTTGCGCGCCTCCTCCCAATCGGACCGGCGTACCGCGTCCTCCGAGGCGAGTTGTATCACGGCAATCGGGATATCCTCGCCCGCGCGCAGCGGACGCATAAGGGAACGAAGCATCCTCCCGCCCTCCTCCCGCTCGGCCTCGTTTTCCGATTCTAGCAGCAGGCGGGTAAGGTAGAGCGCTACCGGGAAGTCGTCCGGGTGAATTTTGTAAAGGGAGCGCAAGATGCCCGTCGCGTTTTCCCTGTTCCTGAAGCCTTCGTACTGCAAACTGGCGCGCAGTAACAGGTAATCGCGGTTTTCGGGGTTCTCCGCCGCGAATTTGTCCAGGAGCGCCTGCGCCTGGACGAACTGGCCGGTCTCAAACAGCACGCGCGCGCGGAGGAGGGAGAGAACGGCATCCTGCGGTTTCTGCTCCAAAGCCCCGTCTATCACCAGGGCGGCGGCGGCCCAGTCCCTTTCGCGGAAGTAGGCGGCCGCGAGCCGCCGCTTGATCAAGATGTTGTCCGGGTAGGCCTCGCTCATGCCGGCCAGTATCCGGATAGCTTCGGCGTTCTGTCCGCGATTCTGAAGGACGCGCACGGCGCCGAAGGCGGCGGGGTAGCAGTCCGGCGCGATGGTAAGCGCCTCGTGGTAAAGGCTGAGAGCCTCGTCCCATCTTTCGGTACGCTCGGCGGCGAAGCCCAGAAAATAGAGCGCGAGGACGCCTTTGGGGTTTAAGCGGCGCGCCTTTTCCAGATCGGGTACGGCCGCGAGAAAACGGCTTTGCGACGTGTCGCCGAGCAGGGCCAGGAAGGGAAGGACGTTTTCAAGGTAATCGGCGGAAGCGGCGGGCGGTTCGTGGTAGATTCCCCGCGCGGCCTCGCCCAGGATTTTAGTGTACGGGTGGTTTCGCGGCGGATCCGGCGCCAGACCCGGCTCCTCGTAAACCTTGTCCAGCAGGGTGACCACGACGGCGTTCATCACCCTGCCGAATTCCGACTCGGCGATGTCGGCGCGTTCCAAAAGGCCGAGCGCCTCGTGCAACGCGGAGAAGGAACCATTGTCGCAGAGGGCCCTTATGTCGGCGGCGATTCCGCCGCCTGCATCCCTCTGTCTGGGCTGCTGGAAAGGCTGGACAGGTTTGATTTCGGGGTGCGGTCTGTCTATCACGACTTCGCGCACCTGCGCCCCGCCGGAACAGGAAAGCAGCAGAAGAGGAAAGAGCCAGACGCCGGCACGGCCTGTCCGGCGCTCCATGCGATTCCGGCGGGGCGGTTCCCTGTTCCCTTTTTGTAAAAACATGACGGGTTACATACGCTCTTTGTTGCCGCTGACAAAAAACAGTACCAGCATGATACCGGACATGATAACGATCACGGGACACCAGTCCAGTACGAACTGCTTGAACGAGAATGAAGTTATCTTAAGCGAGAAGATCAGCAAAAACAAGCCCAGAACTATCAGCGCGACCGACGGTATCAGGTGGCTGCTGTCTATCCCGTCGTAACGGCGGCTGCCGGAGAGCAGCAGCGCTACTCCGGAAAACACCGAGAGCACGGGCCAGCTCTGTTTCAGGCCCGCCGTGATCACCCCGCTCGCCCTGAACAGCAGGAAAACACCCAGCAGGGTAAGGAAGGCCGCAAAGAAGATGTACAGCGAGCAGGGGCGCAGTTTTACCGCAAAGAACACGCAAAGGCTGCCGATAATAAATACCAGGAGTGAGATGATTAGCTGGAGACCCGTGCTTGACGAGAAGTAAAACGCCAAAAAGAGGCTGGCGGACAACGACAGTACGATTCCCGCGTAGAACATGGTACGGGCAATTTTTTTTCTTCTAATTCCGTGTTGCATAAAGCCATTATAGAGGATAAAAGCCGTGATTTCAATGCGGAAATACCGTACGACACTGATCCCCTTTTCGTTTATTCTGCTGACCGCGCTGATAATGTGCGGCAGCGAAGTGGCCGAAAAAAGCTACCCGTCCCGGTACTTCGGCAGGGAGACAGGGCGTAATAACGAAGTTTTGGGCCAGCTCTTCGATCTTCTGTCGCAGGAGGAAGACGAGGACGCGGTGCGCTTCTCGATAGTGCGCGAGATAGCCAACGAGTACGGGCGCACCGGCGACTACGGACGGCTCATCAACTTCCTTTCCGGCTGGGTGGACGGACATCCGGGCGATCCCTTCAACACCTACTACCTGTTTATGACGGCCCACGCCTATCTGAAAGAGGATGCCGCGCCCGTGGCCGCGCTGTACTTCGGGATGATAGTAAAAAACTACCCCGATCTGGTAGTCAAGGGCGAATCGATACACCGCGTCTGCCTGCAACAACTGATAAACCTTGAAGAGAGGCCGGAGCGGAAGATATGGTGCTACGAGGAACTTCTTTCGCGCTTTCCCGAACAGGAGAACATGGGAGTAAGCTGGTTCATGCTGGGACGCACCTACGAGGAGGTGGGCGACTGGGCCCGTGCGATTTCGGCCTACACGCAGTTCATTCGCTACTACGGCACGGTGGTGCCCGGCTTCCCCAGCGCCTACGCCTACGCAAAGCAGATGGTTGACTTCAACAATTCCACGAAGAACTGGACCTTCGAAAGCCTGGACGCGCTTGTCGCCACGATAAAACGCGACCTGGACGAGGGGAACACCTGGCGGCTGTGGCAGTACCGCGCCCGCGTCAACTTCTTCGCCCGCTCCTGGGTACAGGCCGATAGCGACGACTCCGGCATGGCCGAGTTCAACCTTTCGTCGTTCCGCGCCGGAAAGCTGCACTACGCCGACAGCCTGAGCGAAGGTTCCAACTCAAACGAGGCCTACCTGCGCACCTGGGGCTGGTCGCACTTCACCCCGATCTGGTACTTCTACCTGCGAAAGATATACTTCCCCCTTGATCCCGACATCCACGGCCGCTGGGAATGGGCCGGCGTCTACTACGGCGAAAGATTCTAGCAATGAGCCTCCCCGACCCTTGGTCTAAACTTGACCCACAATTCAGATTTCAGGGCAGACGTATCCCCCTGGACGGGTTCGGTTTGGGGAGGAAATGGCGGCCGCTAAGATTCTAATGGCGGATTATGCCGCTTATCCGGGCGCCGGGGCCACGGATAAGGGGATATAGGCGGGAAAACGCGGCCCCGGCAGCTCGTTTCCCGCTGCGGGGTCTGACCCCGCAGCGGGCCGGGGAGCCGCCAGCCGCCGCTCGTTCCGGTACGGCTTTCCCGGATCGTCCAAGTCTATTTTTATCCCAAGACTCATAAACCATACAGGTAACCGGCTCAATCCCCGCCGGTTAAACAAGTTCCCTAAGGGCGGACCGTTGTCGCTCCGTATATATAAAGGCAGCCCGTTTTGGCGGAAAAGATGCTCAAATACCGCCTTTACACGGGACGTATCACCCTTTTCCGGCGTTTCTGTCGCCGGTATGTATTTGCCGTACTCGTCCCTAACCGTGAGCGGCAGGCATTTCTCCCCCGCCGCCCGCAAACTGCAGGCAGCCGTTTTATGATTCCCTCTCCCATGCCTCCACTTTAACATATTTTTTTAAAATGAGAATTGCTGGAACGCTCATTTTCTTTCTTGACTCTTGTACGGAATCCGTTTAGACTAATTTCATGGGCTTAAATACTACTTTAACTAAGGATACCATATGCCTTCATCTGAAAGGCGTTAACAAGCTGGATATTATCAACGAACTGCTGGATTTGCTGGTGGCGGCCGGTAAGGTGAAGGACAAAGATGCGGCGTTCGCGGCGGTCATGGAACGTGAGGCCAAGATGTCTACCGGGATGAAGCACGGCATCGCTATTCCCCACGGTAAAACCAACGCGGTCAGCGATCTTGTGGCATGTATCGGCATTTCCGACAACGCTATCAACTTCGAGGCGCTTGACGGCGAACCTTGCCGTATCTTCATTATGACTATTTCGCCGCTCGAAAAAACGGGGCCTCACCTGCAATTTCTTGCCGAAATCAGCCTGCTCTTTAAAAGTCACGAAAAACGTTCAAAAATGCTGAAAGCCGGCACTCCTGAAGAAATCCTCCATATCCTCTCCGAATAGCGCGTCCCAAAATAGTTTACAATCGTAAAAGCCGCGCGGGGTGGATATGTATAACGGTGTCTTCACGGGTATGTGAAAGAGCGGAGGGCCGATAGGTTTGTGTCGCCTGTTTTTAAATGTTTTCCGGACTATCGGGGCGCTACGCACGGACGGAGGCTTTTCGTTCCGGCGTTTCCCTGAATCCGTGAATACCGTCAAGTGTGATGCGTAAGCATCCGATAATGTGTGTAATAGGAGTTTATTTTGAACAAGGTAAGTTTTAGCCTGATTTGGTTGGCGCTCGCGGTCGTTTTGGCGCTTTCCTGCAAAAGCGCTCCGAAGAGCGTAAAAGAAGTTCCGCCCGAACCGAAAAAGGTCGAAGAGCTTGTTGTCGAACCGGAGGTTAAGGAAGACGCTGTCATTGTCGAAGAAATCCCTGAAGTTGTCGAAGCCGACGAGGATCCCGTAGTTGTCGAGCCGGAAGACGAAGAGCTTTTGACCCGGAAGCAGGCTATGTACGAGGAACTTGGCGAAACGCTGACCGCGGCGCGGACAAAGCGCCAGGAGCTAATGAATTCCGAACTTGACGATCAGTACGGCGAGCGCTTCGATTTGGCCGACGAATCGCTGAATTCCGCCACCGCCAGTTATGAGGCGGGTCTTGACGCCGTTGACGAGGTCGCGCTGGTCTCGGCGCGTTCCGCGCTCAACGGTTTTACGTCGATCATTGATGACGCTCTGCTGGCAAAAGCCGAATCTCTAAAATCCACATCCGACGATATTCGGCAGCAGGCGCTTAAATTAAAGGCCGACACGGCCGTAAAACAGAATTATAATTTTGCCGCGGAACTACACGCCAAGGGTAATGCAGCGATGAGCGGCAAAGATTACGCGGCGGCGGCCGGGTTTTATCATGACGCTATACCCGCTTTCATGGAAGTTATAAATATTGCCACAGAGAAAAGAATGAAGGCCGAGCTTGCGTTAAAGAACGCGGAAGAAAAAATCGGACAGAGTGAAAGAATCTTGGAAGAAGCCGTAAAAGAACTCGAGGCCGGTGAAAATGGAGAGATTCTATGAATATCCTAAAGGGCTGCGCCCAAAAACGGCCGGTGCTGCTGTTTATTTTAGTACAGATTTGTGCTTTTGCTTTTGGAGCGGCTGAGGAAAAGGCCGGCGGGACGGTTGCCAACATCAGTAACAACAGGTATTTGACGGAAAGTTTGCGCCAGTACGCGCTTGCGAAGCAGGCGTTTGAAGCCGGTGATTACGACGGGGCGCTGGGCCGTGCGGAAAGCGCGGTAAAGGCCGCGTCGGCGTCGGATCTTTATGTCGGGCAGCAGGTTAAGATGCACATTGCCGACAGCAGGATGAACGACGCTTTCCAGCGGCTGGCCTGGGCGGATTTGGCCGACGCGAAGCGTTACTCCCCCGCCGAATTCTATGACGCAAAAGCCTACTACAACCTGGGCCTTATCGCAAAAAACGCCCGTAAGTGGGAGGATACGATAGAGAACGCGGAAAAGGCGATCAAAACGTTGGCCGCCTTCACGGCCCCGCCGGAGGCGGCAAGCGTTGTTGACGGGATCGCGGACGCCGGTAAAAAGACGGAAACGCCCCTCATCGCGGAAGCCTCCGTTCCGCCGGAAAAGATTCCGGTGCGGCAGGAACTTACACCGGTCGAGGATATTGAAAAAACGGATAAAGGTACGCCGTTGCCGGCCCGTTATACCGTGAGGTCCTGGGACAAGTACGGCGACTGTTTCTGGAATATAGCGGGTCGTCCCTGGGTCTATGGCGACCCGCTCCGCTGGCCTCTGCTCTATCAGGCGAATAAAAACAAAATTCCCGATCCAAAAAACCCCGATCTGATTGAAGAGGGCACGGTGATAGATATCCCAAGCGTTAACGGTGAGGAAAGAAGCGGCCTCTGGTCCCCGGAAGCGGTCTACTCCCCGCTCAAGAAATAGCGCCGCCCCGGTGTTTACCTGTCACAAGGGAGGACGCCCGCCCGCTTCGTTGTCGGCCTCCGGGCACCCCCCTCCCCCCTCCCCCCTTCCCCGCGCTTACGTTTTAGCTTTCCTGTCCATGCTGGCCGTCCTGCCGTGCTGTCTCTCTTGCGCCGCCCGTCTGGAGGGCGAGGTTTACAGTAACGGCCGCGCGGAATTCACGCTAAAAAGTACTCTGATGCCCGGCACGGGCCGCCTGTTGGCGGGCCTCGCGGCAAACGGCGGCGGGACCGTCTTCGACGCGGATATGCTGAACAGGAACTTTGCCGCCATGCCCGGCGTCGAGAGCGCGGCGTTGCGAAACTCAGGCAGGGACGGGATCGAAGGCGTCATAGTCGTGGCAAACATGGCCCGCTTTTTTGACCGCGCCCCTAAGTCCGGCGCAAAACAATTTTCCGCCGTCACCTGGGAACAATCGGCGACGGGCGGAACCTTGAAAATCGACTTTAACATGGATACGGGGCAGGAATTCCTCCTGTCCGTTTCTCCGGATCTGAAGGACTACCTTTCCGCGCTGATGGCGCCGGTAGCGACAGGCGAAGTGACCGACAGGGACGCCTACCTTGAGCTTGTGGCCTCCGTTTACGGCGCGTCCGTTGCCGACGAGATACTTAAGACGCGATTTTCCCTCAATATCGGATTTCCGGGGCCTGTCGAGAGCGTGAGCGGCGGAACCGGAAAGGGCAGCCATGCCGAATTCGCGATACCGCTGACGGATTTACTCGTGCTCGACAGACCCCTCCACTACGAAGTCCGCTGGACGCCCTGGCGCTAAGCGCCCTCCTAATCATCACTTCACTATAGCCGCGCTTCTGAAAACGGCTTCCGCGTTCCTGGGAACTGAAGCCTCGGCAGGGGACGCAAATCCTGCTTTGGGACGGACATAAGCGGGAATGAGGGGGACGAACACGGGTTCTCCATTCGCGGAGGGGAGGGAATGCCGGGCGCCGGTAAAACGGCGGCGCGTTTTAGGGGAATGGCGCGGGCCGAAATGCCTCATTTAGAAAATGTTACCAAAGCCGGCGGTAACGCATGGGAGGTGCCAGGCGCCGAATTTGTCTAGTGTCGGGGAAAGCCGGTACGCTACATATAGTGCCGGGGTCAGACCCCACCGCGAATGAACCTCCCCGCCGCAAGGGCTAACCTTGACCCATAAAAATTTTACCTGACGAAAAGCCCCCCGCCGCTCCGCCGGAAGGTCGAATGTACTTTCCGGTTCGGCTTCTTTCCGTTTTTTCTCCGTATGTTAAAGCAAAACGCGGGCAAGCGCCCATATATTTTACATGAGACATTTAAGAATGCTGAAAAAGGGCGTGTGGTACGAAATCAGTACCAGCGTCAACAACAGGGAACCCCTGTTCCGAGGGGGGCGGGCCCCGGCGCTGTTTGACCGGGTGTTCCGGGAGACCGCGCGCAGGTTTGTCTTCGCGGTCCGGGGCTTGAGTCTCGCCGGCGACCGGCTGGCCTTTTACATAAGGCCCGCGGACGGGTTCGAGCTGCCGGCGATAATGAAATGGCTGAAGCAGACCTTCGCCATTAGGTACAACCGGTACAATGGACGGATGGGGCACCTGTGGGGCGACCGGTACCGGTCGCGGATTCTGGAAGGGGAGCCGCCGGACGGCGGGGAGTCGGCGGCGGCGGGAGCCCCGCCGGACGGCGGCAGGGTCAGACCCCATCGCCGGAAACGGGCGTCCGGGGCCGCGTTTTCCCGCCTATACCCCCTTCCCGTGGCCCCGGCGCCCGGATAAGCGGCATAATCCGCCGCAGAACCGCAGCGGCCGCCATTTCCTCTCCAAACCGAACCGGCCCAGGGGATACCTCTGCCCTAAAATCTGAATTGCGGGTCAAGTTTAGCCCAAGGGGCGGGGTATCGTGTAAGCGTCGCGTCATTTACGAGCTTCGATCGGATGCGGAAATTATTTAACTGTGGTGGTTTGCATAGCAAACTTGTTTGCCCGCAAACCCGTCTACTACCATTTTTGTTGGTGTTACCAATTATAACCGTCCCAAGGGGCGGGGGAGCAGACCCCGCTTCGAATAAAAAAGTCGGCCGGCGGACAGAGAAGCCGCCAGACGCGGTGCAGGGCCTCAGTTTCTACCCGTGTGTCGTAGCGCCGGTAGCCGCGGACGGCATAGTTTCTGGCGGAGGAGGCTCTTTCCGTCCGCGAAACAGCGGCCATTTTTCCGGCGGTCACGGGTGAACGGGAGGTTTTCTTTTTACACCGGATATCGGTGGCTTTGCCGGTAAATTCACCGCCGTTGCCGCCGTGAAACTCCAAAACCGGGAAGGTGGCGGCGGTTTTTATGTCCGGGAGGGCTTCAAAAGCCCGCTTGCGGGCATTGTTGGGGAGGGAACGGAGTTCCGGCCGGCCTGGGGCGGCATCGGCAGTGGTCGTGTACGCGCGTACTGGCCCCGCGCGGTCTGCCCGCGATGACGTCAGAATAAAACCTGGCCGTGCCGGTTTGCAGGAAACCGCATCTTTCCGTTCCCCGCCGGCGCGGGGATCTTTCGTAGACTTCGTTCCCGGCACATTTGTACCGGAAGAAGGCCCGGACCACACCGGGAGCGGCAATGGCCTCATCGGTATAGAATCGCTTCCCTTTCCGGTTTGCGGGCCGCGTCTTTTCCGGTTTGCGTTTTACCGCCTCTCCGTCCAGGTAGAGCATGACCGGCTTGGCACGTAAGAGGCGGACAGCGGATTTCCGGCGGTATCCGGTGGGCCGGGTAAATTCGGCAAGCAAAGCCTTTTTTCTTTCTTTGCCGCCTGTTGACAGCGGGGAGCATATTCCCCCGTTACCGCCTGTTTTCCTTATCATGGTTAACTCTGTTGGTATGCCCTCCCTGCGGCGTCTTCAGTATAGTTT
>JAISLM010000106.1 GCA_031290855.1 Spirochaetaceae bacterium | reverse complement strand
TTTTTGTGTGCCTGCCCCCATAAGCAGCGGTGCCGGCAATTACACTAAATGTCCTCATGTTGTTATTTGATTTGAACAGAACAACGTTAGCTTCCTTCCGGTTCCTGTTTTTCTTTTTTTGCTTCCGCCCTGTCGTTAATATCCGCGACGCCGATAAAGAGCGCCAAAAGCCCCACCAGCGCCGCCGCTACAGGAAGCCCTCCCTGTATAAACACGACAAGCTGCGGCAGCCAGTTTAGCCCCGCGGGTATGACGGCAACTACCGCGGCGGCTATCAAAACAAGACCAAAAACAAGCGCTTTCATCCTACTCCCCTTCTATATAAACCAGTCAGCTTCGCCTGAATTTACGGACAACCATAACAACAAACGCCGCTATAAAAAAGCCCGTTCTGATATTGGGCAACACAATGGCGGCCAAAGGCACCGAGCCTATGGTAATTTGGTTCCCCGACACGCCAAACTGTTCGAGGATTGTATACACCGTCTCCACATAGGCCGCGATGGTCCCGATGACCATAAGCATCCATGCCACGTCCCGTGTTTTTGACCAGAGCATAATGGCGAAAAAAGCCGCCAAAGCGCCGGTACTGAGCCGGCTTACGACAAAGAGCAGCTCTCCGGTATCCATGCGGAAAGTATAACCCGGCTCGAAAGCTTATGCAAGCGGTAAAATTGCCCCCGCCGGCAAAAAAGCGGCAGGCGCCATAGGCGTTTACTCTAACGCGCCGCCCGTATGTTTGCGGCATGCTTTCTTTATCCGGGAGCGGTCTTGTAGACGTTCACAGCGGCGGCGGGGCACGCGATCAGTTTCGTGAAAGCCTTGCCGAATAGTACGCCGTCCCGGCTGGCGAAGGCGCCGGCAGCGTCACGGAGGCAAGTTTGCCGCAGTTGAAAAACGCGCTACTCCCGATGGACGTGAGACTTGCCGGAAACGTTACGGATACAAGGGTCTTGTTCCCGCCAAAGGCCTTGTCCCCGATACCCGTAACGCCCTCCGGTACAACCACTTCCGCCGCCTTTCCCCTGTGACGAGCATGCCGTCTTTAATCTCGAAGTCCGCGCCCTGGGCAAAGCCGCCGGCCGCCACGACAAACAGGAAACAAGCCACATATACCAGCACTGTAAAATTGATACTATTCTTCCTGTTCACGGAAGCCCCTTCCCTTATACACTGTACCTTCTTCTCATTTTCTTTTGACGTACTCCCTGTTGCCGGCAATCAGTTTAGTGCCGGTAATCCGGTAGTCCCCAAGTTCAATCCAGGTGTCAGCGAAAGCGCCTGATGCCTGGAATAATTTACCTTTTTCAGCATCCGGCGCCGTGAATTTTACCTTAAAGCAGTCTTCCAGAACCATACCGGCGCTGCACTGGTAACACCAGCCTGTACCGTCCGGGTATATGCGGAATAGTATGATATTCTTGTCGCTGGATTCCCATACGCCAGTCAGCTTTGAGAAGACGCCCTCCGGCGGCGGTTCAGATATATTCATTTTGACCCACAGCCCGATGAGCGGCGTATCGTTGACATCTTTTGAAAGCATGATGGCTTCTTCGCTGATGTTCCCATAGGTAAAGAGGGCGGCTCCATTCTGATAGGTGGTTATTTCGTACAGTTTCAGTTGATTGTTCGTGACCGAAAAAACGCCTTCGGATACCGTTTGAGATTTTTCAAGTATCATAAGCCGATAGGTGTTGCCCAGGAAATAAAAAAGCAGATTGCCCTCATCCGATTTATGTACCCAGAATCCCGAGAAAGGACCCGTGTTTTGCGCAAAAACAGACCCGCAAAGCGCCATAGCCAAAACAAAAACCACAAAAAATCTTTTCATCGTTACCCTCCTGAAAATATTGTACTTTATCTAAACATCCCTACGGACGTTTTTCTACTTACCGCTGTCTGTTAATATTATCCGGTTGTTTTCGGAATCAAAGGAAACAAACCACATATACCAGCCAAGAAATATGCTAAAATTTCCGCCTTGATCAATATAGCTTTTTACCTTGTCGCATAATTCCTGATATTCCGGATCAATGGGCATTGCAACACGTGAAAGTCCCCACTCGTCTGGTTCAATTTTTACACCTCTTTTCTCCGCTGATAATTTTTTTATATAATCACTGAACTTGGTTTTTGTTGCATCGTCTAATGATGCCGATTGGGAAAATAACGCATGAGTATTACCCAATACGAAAAATAGACCAAACATCAGCAATGCAAAATTGATACCGCTCTTCCTTTCCATCTTTACCCTCCTGTGGTAAATAATTAACAATTAAAAATGAGCAATGATTAGCGCACTGCTCATTCCGGCACAGGTGGACACGCGCACCTGCCTCCCTCACTAATCAAACGTAAAATTGGTGTCGGGGTCTTTCGGCGCGGTGTTTCCCGTGATATGGCCGGTGATGACCGTGTCTTTTCCCCATGTTAGCTGCGGATTATCGGAGCCATACACGCCGCCGCCTGCTGTCGTTGCCGTGTTTCCGGTAATTTTAGCGTCATCCCATAATCCCAGTTCGCTATCAGAAAGCGCTATGCCGCCGGCGTAAGTCGCAGTATTCCCGCTCACTACGGTACTGCCGGCCATGGCAATGTTCGTGTTTTTAACACTCGAAATACCGCCTCCTAACCGGGCGGTATTTTCGATGATTTTGGCATTATCGTTCATTATTATCGCGGCCTCCTCAGCAAATATTCCACCGCCTGCCTGGGATGTAATATTTCCGCTCACTATCGAATTGCCGGACATCGTTACCTGCCCCAAAAATCCGCTTTCGGTGTCATTTGTGACAACGATACCTCCTCCGTTTTGATCGGCGCTGTTAGCGGATATGGCCGTATTGTCATGCATCAGTAAACTTGAGCCGTACACCAAAACGCCGCCGCCCGGACTGTTCTCCACTTTGTTACCGCTAATCAGGGCCTCGTCAAACATGAGCATGACGCTCCCCAGCAAAAGATTTACTCCTGCTCCCGCCGTGTTTTTGATAGTGTTGCCGGAGATCTCCGCGTCGTCCCGCATGATTACGATGCCACCCAACGCCGAAACTCCTATTCCGGCATTTTTTGTTATCTTCGCGCCCCGCGCCAGCGTTAAAGTTCCGACTACAACTATGATCGCATGCTTATTTGAGCCCAGTCCGCTTATTTCTATATTTTCAAGCCGGATGCTTGAATCGGAAATCCTTAAAATCTGGGAATCCTGCGAAGCCGGTGTCAGAATCGCCCGTTCCGCGCCGGTTGCGCCGGGTTTGCCGGTGATAAGTATCTCGTCCGGGTCGTTTTCGTCCAAAGACCCCTTAATCAACACAACCCCCTTCTGGTTTTTTACCCGCGGCTGTAGAGTCGGGTCGGCATTTTCAATTGTTGTACTCCCAACCAATGTCCCGATCACGGTAATCTTCTTCACCTGCGTCTTTGCCGCCGCCTCCGCCGCCCGCGCAAGTGTCTTGAACGGCGCGTCTTCGCTTATCCCGGCGTTCTTGTCATCGCCGTCCGCCCGCACGTAGTACGAGGTAACGTCTGTCAGGTCAGGCGCGGTATCCGGATCCGGCGTGACAACCGGAGCCGACCCACAGCCCGCCAATACAAGCGCGGCAGTAAGGGCCGCGCAGCTTAACACAAAAACAAAACCTTTCTTCTTCATCTTTACCCTCCTATGGTAAAATAAGCCCGTAACAAAGTTTGTGTAAATAGCCCTCCGATTTCCCGTGGAGGCTCATTTGTTTCTGTAAACGCCTATGGAGTCAATCCCCATAGACTCATCATTCCGGGAAGAACGATCCGTCCAGTTCGATGACCAAGATGTCGTCAAGATCATAATTCTCGAAAAACAGTTTGTTTTTTCCCTTTTCAGGATCAGCGCGAATATACGTTGTTTCGTACTCTTTCGTAGCCGGGTTATACGCCATTGCCGTTGTATCTTCGGGATTGATCCTTACCAGCGCAATGCTGTTATTCCATTTAACGCCTTCGCCTTCCACCACACCAACCGCCTGACTGTTCATCCAGCTCCATTGAACTGAATCCCCCAGTGTTCCCCAACCGCCTTTAAGGCGCATATAGCCCTTTGTTCCGTCTTTATAATGGATAGTTAAGGTCAGCGTGTGGTAATGGCCCGGATTTGCCCGCACATCGTCATAGGCATCTTTATCGAGGTACTCAAGCGATTCCGGCGGCAGCCAGCTTTGCGTTTCCCGGCTCCATTCCAGTTCGGTATATTCGATCCCGCCGGCCAATTCCTCACCATCGTAAAACCGGTACGACAGTACGTTACGCCGGATTTTCTGTGTCTGTTGCGCGGATACGGGCGCTCCAACAATGATAAACATGCCAAGCACGGCAAGTACAAACAAATACTTTGGTTTCATAATTACACTCCTTCAAGCTCATTCGAAACAAAAACGGCGCATGGTATCACCGGGTTCCGAAACGCACAAAATTTTCGCCAGAAATATGATCCTTTTCTTCTTCATCTTTACCCTCCTAAAGGTAAATCGCGTACAAAACCCGCCGGCTTTATCGAAACACCCATACGGGTATTTTTTCCCTAAAATTCACCGCACATCCGTTCGCCGGGATCGCGGATGGATCTTTTTTTCTCAAAGGGAGCGGCTTTCTGTAAAAAATAGTATCGTTTTACATTATATGGTAATAAATGGCTGTATTTGCTAGTATATGTAACTAAACCGCGCCAAATGCGGGGGGGGGGGGGGGGGGGTGTTAAAATAAAAAAATAACACGGGGTCGCCGTTAGCGGGGTCAAGATCTAAAAAAAA
>JAISLM010000105.1 GCA_031290855.1 Spirochaetaceae bacterium | reverse complement strand
TTTACATCAGGCCCGCGGACGGGTTTGAGCTGCCGGCGATAATGAAATGGCTGAAGCAGACCTTCGCCATTAGGTACAACCGGGACAATGGACGGACGGGACACCTGTGGGGTGACCGGTACCGGTCGCGGATCCTGGAAGGGGAGCCGCCGGACGGCGGGGAGGCGGGGGAGGCGGCGGGAGACACCCCCGCCCGTGGTGTCAGACCCCATAGCGGGAAACGCCTCGCCAGACGCGCGGCGGCGGGGGGCCCGCCGGCCCGTGGGGTCAGACCCCATCGCGGGAAACGGGCATCCGGGCCCGCGTTTTTCCGCCTATACCCCTTTCCCGTGGACCCTGCGCCCGGGTAAGCGGCATAACCCGCCCGTAGAACCGCAGAAGCCGCCATTTCCTCCCCAAACCTAACCGGCCCAGGGGGATACGTCTGCCCTGAAAGCCGAATTGCGGGCCAGGTTTAGAGCTTGCCGTGCGGAGGCTCATTACTATCCCGACTTTCTTGTGAGGCTGGGCAACGGTAAAACCCTTGTTCTGGAAACAAAGGGGCAGAACAGCCGGCAATTCGAGGCAAAACGCGCCGCCCTTGCCGAATGGATAGAAGCCGTGAATGCGCTTGCTGATGGAAGCGCCGTCAAAGAGTACGGCGAACGGTGAGCCGGCATATCTTTCAGTGTCACCGATATTGGCGGTATTATTGGGGCGTAGCCCCTTTTGGCTTAATACTCCGCACCTTGGTGCGGTAACTGGGGGTGCGGGGGATGTGTTCCCCCGCTGGTAAGCAAAGACTTCAAATAGAGATGTTTGATACCCAGGAGCTTGCTCATGGGTTCTTCATTGAAAAGTACGCGGGCGGTAAATAGGATGCGTCCCGCGTCCGATGGGAGGAGTTAATCATGGCGTTTGAGATCGAGTTAAAAGCCTGGGTTGATGACCGCGAGACTGTGGAAAGAAGGATAGGTGAGCTGGCAGATCTGACAGCGGACTTCAGGAAGGAGGATAGGTACTGGGTCCCGGACTCCTCCGTCGCCGCACGCCGCGCCGCGCCGGTATCCGGTGTGCGGGTACGGCGGGAAACCGTCACCGCACGGGACGGCTCTACGGAAAGCTTCACGCTGGTAACATACAAGACGAAGGAAGTCCGAAACGGCCTCGAAATCAACGAAGAGAAGGAATTCTCGTTAAAGGCTCCGCCCGAAAGCCAGTCGCGGGCGGACGGCGAGGAGGCCGCCGTGAGGGCCTTTGAAGAATTGCTGGGCAGGCTTGGGCTTGTGCCAGGAATGTCCAAGAAAAAAGAAGGGCGCGCATGGAAGTACGGCAGCATCACGGTGGAACTTTCCGAGCTTGATCGGCTGGGCTGCTTCCTGGAACTTGAAATCCTGACCGACAACGGCAGCGCTGAAACCGTGGAACTGGCGCGAGAGAGCCTGCTGGGTTTGCTTGCCCTCATCGGCATAAAAAAAGACAGGATAGAAACCCGCTACTACAACGAAATGCTGGCCAAACTCTGATTCCGCATAAAAACGACACGGCAAACCCACAATCGGCGGAGCTGCGGGCGCTACTGTCACACACACCATTGCCGGTGATTTGGAACTTCATAAAACCGCAACAGCGATAACGAGAAAAGGATGCCCCGGCAATGTAAGGCACGAGGACGCAAGCCTCGCCGGGGCCGCCGTATTCGGCAACACGGGAAGCACGACCTTAAACGGCGCAACAACCTTTGGCGGAACAACGAAATTCATGCTCTATCTGCGCAGTGCCGGGAAGATCATCTTTGATTCCAAGACACCCGGTTCGAGTATAAAGCTAAGCGCGGATACAGGCGTCAAACTAAGCGGCGCCATGGCTATTGCCGGTGTCAGATACGCGGCTACTCTGACCTCTAAGTATACTATAGCGGCTGGCAAGGGAAAGTTTAGTGCGGCTGGTATTAAGGTCAGCCCGATTGACGGTATTATAAAGGTGCCGCTTTCAAAACTCAGGTTGGTTTTGACGAGACACTGTGGTTTTTCAGGCTAAAGCCTTACAAAACCCAATATTCTAAGCGCTTGCCTTTTCAAGCTGAATTTTTGAAAAGCCTCAAAGAACAACGTCGGCTCTGCCAATGCGGCGAAGCAGACAACGATCGACAGAGATACTACGGCTGCCCGCCTGCCGCCAATAACTCTTTTTTAACTGCCGGGGCTGTGGTTGCTTATATCTTCCGGGAAAGTGATTTTACGGTTGTCTTTCTCGCCTTCTATAACCGCGACCGGCCCTGCAAACTCCCCCCAAATTTGAGCGTCGTCCGTGTATTCGACGGATTCGGCCAGTTCGCGCCGGGCGGCCCTCTCGTGGGCGGCAAGGAGGGGGCCGAACGCGAATGCCTGCGGCGTCTGTGACAAAACGACGGAGGCGCGTTTCAGATGCCGCCTTACAAAGCCCCCGTCAACTTCTTTGGGGGTTTCCGACAGCGGCATAACCGGCAGCACGGCATCGTACAGCATTACCGCGTCAATTACGCGGTCAATCAAAGCGGGCCGTACCCAGGGGCGCGCGCCGTCATGGATCAAAACGTAATCGGGCTTGAAACCAGCAAGCGTGGACAGGGCGTGATGTACAGAAATACGTCTGGAACTGCCGCCCGGCGCAAAAAAAACGGCGGGGGTTTCCTGACTCAGCAGGCGCTGCGGCAGGGCGCGGCGGGCGGCGTACTCGCCATTGTCCGCGTTGGGCGGTACGGTGATTATGATCAGGCTTATGCGTCCGCATTCCGCAAAGGCGCTCGCCGCGGCGCCAAGCACGGTCAAGGGTTCGTCGTCCTTTTCACGCGCAGTTCCGGAATTTCTCGGAAGAACAAGGTACTCTTTCTTTATACCGCCCATCCGCATGGAAGATCCGGCGGCGGTAATCACGGCGGCAATACAGGGATCCATAGCAAAACGGATTACTTGTTTTCAAGCCGGTTGTGAATCAGAATTTCAATTTCATCTTTGGTTTTTTTCAGGGCGGAGGATAATTCGTCTTCGAACAGCTTTTTTGCGGAATCGTACAGTTTACGCTCCATTATCGGGAGTTCTTTAACCTTGCTCCTGTGGTAAAGCGAGCGCACTATCGACGCAATATCCATGACCGTGCCTTTTTTCAGCAGATCCATATTCATCTGGTAGCGCAGTTTCCAGTCCGAAGGGTTCGGTTCAAACGCTTCTCCTATGAAATCGAGCGCTTTTTGGGCATCTTCCGCCGGCACAATGGCCCGTATACCTAGTTCCTCCGCCTTGTCCACCGGCGTCATAATCGTCATATCCGTTACCTCAAGGTAAATGACAAAATACGGCACCTTCTCGCCGTTAAGATCCCGTTCGATTATCGAATTTATGACACCGACACCCTGGCTTGGGTAAACCACTTTTTGTTTGATCTTAAAAGGATATTTCTTGTCCGCCACACCTAAAATATAACGCAATCGCAGGCTTAAGTATAGTACCGTGCGCCGCTTTACGGATAATTCCCTTTTGCTAAAGCAATAGAAAGGTTACCGCCGAAACTCGTTATTTGCCCTTCCTTTATTCGCAGTGGGGTCTGCTCCCCCGCCCCTTGCGGCGGTTAGAATAAGCAACGTCTACAAAAAATGGTAGTAGACGGGTTTGCCATGCAAACCACCACATATGATAAATTTCCTTACAGAACGAACCTCTGAGATTACGCAACGTTTACAAGATACCCCGCCTTATCCCTTCCTTTTGGGGTTAAGAAGGCGGTAGAACGTCAGGCAAAACAGCTTGACGCTGTTTTGTGGCGGGGAGGT
>JAISLM010000104.1 GCA_031290855.1 Spirochaetaceae bacterium | reverse complement strand
AGGACCGCCGCCATGTGGAGCGCCGGTGAGTTGTCGAGCAGGGTATTGCGCAGATGTCCCATGGAAACCCTCATTCTCCTGTACGAAAATAGCCGGAAAAAGGCCGGTTAAGCCCTTTGGCCCGGTTAAGGCAAGTATAGCATGGAGCGGGAATTTACTGAAGCGGCGCGGTGTAACGGAAAGTGCGGAAACGTCTGGTTTTCATTCGCAGTGGGATCCGCTCCCCGCCGCTTGCGGCGGGGAGGTTCATTTAGTAACAATTCCTAATTGCGGAGATGCCGGGCCAGGTATTGGCCGGTGTAGGAGGTCTTGCAGAGGACCGCTTGTTCGGGGGTGCCGGTGAAGATCACCTCGCCGCCCCGCTCGCCTCCTTCCGGGCCCAGGTCGATGAGGCGGTCGGCCTGAAGCAGCACGTCAAGGTTGTGCTCTATCATCAGCACAGTGTTGCCCGCTTCCACCAGCCGCTGAATCACGTCCATCAGTTGCTTTACGTCCGCGAAGTGGAGGCCTGTCGTCGGCTCGTCCAGGATGTACACCGTCTTGCCGGTGGAACGCTTGGAAAGTTCGAGCGCCAGCTTGACTCGCTGCGCCTCGCCGCCGGAAAGCGTGAGGGCGGACTGCCCCAGCTTGACGTAGCCCAGCCCGACGGAAAGCAGCGTCGCCATCTTACGCTCGATGTGCGGGATGTACTCGAAGAAGCCGGCGGCCTCCTCTATCGTCATGTCGAGGATGTCCGCGATGTTCCGCCCCTTGTAGCGTATCTCCAGCGTCTCACGGTTGAAGCGCTTGCCGCCGCAGACATCGCAGGTAACGTACACGTCCGGCAGGAAGTTCATCTCGATCTTGATCGTGCCGTCCCCCTGGCAGTGCTCGCAGCGCCCCCCCTTCACGTTGAAGCTAAAGCGGCCCGGCCTGTAACCCCGCGCCTTCGCTTCCGGGAGGCTGGCGTAGAGGTCGCGTATCCCGCCGAACACGCCGACGTAGGTCGCCGGGTTGCTGCGCGGGGTGCGGCCTATCGGACTCTGGTCGATGTCGATCACCTTGTCTACGTACTCCGCCCCTTCGAGCTTTTTGAACGAGCCTGCGGGCCTCGTGCCGCCGTACACCGCGTTGGCGAGCGCCGGGTACAGCACGTCCGAAAGCAGCGTAGACTTGCCGCTGCCGGAGACGCCGGTGATGCAGGTGAAGACGCCGAGCGGTATCTCAACGCTGATGTTCTTTAGGTTGTGCTCCTTCACCCCCTTTAGCCGCAGGAATTGGCCGTTCCCTTTGCGCCGCGCCGGTGGAATATCCATATTGAGGGTACCGGCCAGGTATTGGCCGGTGAGGCTTTCCTTAACCTTCATAACCTGGGCGGGCGTCCCCTGCGCGACGACCTCCCCGCCGTGCACACCCGCGCCCGGCCCCAGGTCTACGATGTAGTCGGCGGTGCGGAGGGTCTGCTCGTCGTGTTCGACGACGATCAGCGTGTTGCCGAGGTTACGCAGGTAAAGAAGCGTATCGATCAGGCGCTGGTTGTCCCGCTGGTGCAGCCCTATGGAAGGCTCGTCCAGTATATAGAGTACGCCGACAAGGCTCGCGCCTATCTGCGTGGCAAGCCGGATGCGCTGCGCCTCTCCGCCGCTCAATGTGCCGGCCTTCCGTTCCAGCGTGAGGTAATCGAGGCCTACGTTTTTTAGAAAGCCAAGGCGCGCCGTGATCTCGCGGAGAATTTGGGCCGATATGCGCCGCTCGGTCTCGGCGAGGGCGAGGCTGTCGAAAAAGCCGAGCGTGTCGTTTACGGAAAGGGCCGAGACCTCGTGGATGTTTTTCCCGCCGACTGTTACCGCCAGGACTTCGGGCTTCAGCCGCCGGCCTCCGCAGCTTTCGCAGGGTTTCTGGCTCATGAACTTTTCGAGCCATACCTTTACCCCTTCCGACTGGGTCTCCAGGTAGCGCCGCTTCAGTTCTTCAAGCACACCCGGGAAGCGCCGCTTGTACGCAAAATGCCCCGTCCCCTCGCGGTTCTGGTAGTCAACGCTTACCTCATCGTCGCTCCCCCACATAAGAGAGCGCCACACGGATTTAGGCAGCTTGGCAAACGGAGTGTCCAGGCTGAACTTGTAGTGCCGCGCCAATCCTTCCATCTGACTCCTGTACCACGCCGATTCTGGGTTGTGCGTGACCAGGCCCCCCTCGTTGAATGATAGGGAAGGATCGGGGACGAGCAGATCGGGGTCGAACTCCAGCTTCGCGCCAAGGCCGCCGCACTCCGGGCAGGCCCCGAAGGGGTTGTTGAACGAAAACATCCTGGGCTGAAGTTCCGGCATCGAAATCCCGCACTCCGGGCAAGCGCTCTTTTGCGAGAAGAAGTACTCCTTGTACAAGGGGGTAGAGTCTCCGCCTCCGCCTTTATCATCGGTAACGCCGCCCCCATCAGCCGCCTCACTCCCGCGACGTTCCCCGTCCCGCGAGACGAGCGCCAAAAGGACGCCGTCCGCCGTTTGCAGGGCCGTCTCGACCGCCTCGGCCAGGCGGGAACGGACTTCCTTCGAGAGCACGAGCCTGTCGGTCACTATCTCGACAGAGTGCTTCTTTTGCTTGTCCAGCTTCACCGAATCGTCCAGGCTCAAGAGCAGCCCGTCGATACGGGCGCGGGCAAACCCGGCCCTGCGTGCATCTTCGATTATCTTCAGGTGTTCGCCCTTCTTGCCACGAATCACAGGCGCGAGAATCTGTATACGCGCGCCATCGCCGAACTGCATTATAGCGTCGATGATCTGGTCGGCGGACTGCTCCCGAATCTCGCGCCCGCACTTGGGGCAGTGGGTAATCCCGATCCGGGCAAATAGGAGTCTGTAGTAGTCGTATATCTCGGTCACGGTGCCGACTGTGGAACGGGGGTTGCGGTGGGTCGTCTTCTGTTCGATGGAGATCGCGGGCGAGAGCCCCTCGATGTAGTCGAGGTCGGGTTTGTCCATCCGCCCAAGAAACTGCCGCGCATAGGCGGAAAGGCTTTCGACATAGCGCCTCTGTCCCTCCGCAAAGATCGTGTCGAAGGCGAGCGAGCTTTTCCCCGACCCCGACAGCCCAGACACCACAATCAATTTATCACGGGGGAGCTCCAGGTCGATATTCTTTAGGTTGTGCTCCCGTGCCCCCCGTATTATTAGTTTATCCATCCCCCCAGCATACCGGAAAAGCGCCCAAATGTCAGACCGGGGAAAACGCCGCAATTAGCAATGAACCTCCGCGCGGCAAGCGCGAACCTAAGGTTCGGCGGGGTATTAAACAAGACTTTGCGAATGAGCCTCCGCGCGGCAAGCGCGAACCTAAGGTTCGGCGCGGTATCTTAAGCGTTGTGTTGGTTGGAGCGGAGGCTCGTTCTGTAAGGAAGTTTATAATATCGTCTGGTTTAATACCAAATCTTTGTAGGCTTTGCCTTACGTGAGCCGCGGCAATCCGCGGGGTATTAAACCAGACTTTGCGAATAACGAGGGGTAATGAATATGCGTTCAGCAAAAAAAGGTCAGCGGACTAACGAGACAGCCGCCGGTATTATCCATGACGCGCTGCGTGAAACCCAATAGCGCCTTGAAAGGCGGACTGGTTTTTGCTACAGTGAATGAATTGTATGACTTACGACTTTACCTTTGGGCTCTACAAATCCTCCGTAAATATAGAACAGGATGTTCCGGGCTTGGAAGCCGTGCTTGGCGCGGCGGAATCGGAGCGGGCCTTGCTTGTGTGCGATACGAATACCGCGGAACTGGCGGAAAGCGCGAGGGGCGCTATGGCGGCGGCGGTATGTGTCGTTCCGGCGGGAGAGGCGGACAAGAACTGGCAGTCCGTCGAGAAGATACTACGTGCGGCAGCGGAAGCGGGGCTTGACAGGGACGGACTTTTTGTGGCAGTCGGCGGAGGGGTCGTGAGCGACCTTTGCGGGTTTGCCGCCTCGGTTTACAAGCGCGGCGCGGGTCTCGTGATCGTTTCCACTACGTTGCTCGGCATGGTTGACGCGGCTCTGGGCGGCAAAACAGGCTTTGACCTGTTAGGTATAAAGAATTTTGCCGGCACGTTCTACCCTGCCCGCCATGTCTATATGCCGCTCGCCGCTCTTAGTACTCTGCCGCCGCGTGAATGGCGTTCCGGCCTCGCGGAAATCATAAAAACGCTTGTGCTCGACGATTCGCTTTATGCGGCGGAGACCCGCGGCCGGCTGCTTGCGTTAAAACCCGCGCTGGACGGAGAGGGCGTGTCCGCGCCGCTTATCGAAGCGGCTTCGCGCCTGATCGAGCGTTCCGTGACGGTGAAGGGACGGATCGCGGAGAAGGACCCGGAGGAACGGGGCGGGGAACGGGCGCTGCTCAACCTGGGGCATACGTTTGCCCACGCGCTTGAGAGCGCGGCAGGGCTGGGAAGGCTTTCCCACGGCGAGTCCGTCGCGTGGGGGTTGGCCCGCGCCTGCGTACTGGGGGAAGAGCTTGGCTGTACGCCGCCTGAGCGTTCCGAAGCAATCCGCGCCGTTTTAGGCGAACTGGGTTACGAGACTCAAGCGCCGCACCCGGCGCTTGCGGACGGCGGAGCGTTCATGCGGGCGTTGAAAGACGACAAGAAAAAAATAGGGGGGCTTTTCCATTTTGTCGTCCCGGCGCTGCCCGGCGCGTGTCTTGTAACGATAGACCCGGACAGCCTGGGCCTCGTAGAAAAATTGTCCGGCCTCCTATGAAAAAACCTCCTTTTTCCTGTGCGCCGGTTTTTATCCTGATCTTTTTTATGAGTCCCGGCGGCGTTTCCGCGCAGGAAGACGATGATCTGGTCTACTACATCCGTGAAATATATTTTGATATTACAGGCCGCACAAAGGATTACGCGCTGTTGCTCTGTTCGGAAATAAAAAAAGGCGACGAAATGCGGGGCTTGGCGGCGCTGCGGGAATACACGGCGCGTAAACAGCAGGTGTTGCTTAACAGGCGCGAACTACAGGATGTGGCGATAGATTTTTACGCGGCGGAAGCGGACGGTGACGGGCGTATTCCTGTCGATCTTACGATCCATACGGTGGATACCCGTAATTTTGTAATAGTGCCGGAGCCTAAATACAGTTCAAACACAGGCTGGGAGCCCAGGCTACGTATCAGGGATTTTAATTTTTTGGGTCTGATGACGCAGTTGCGGATATACTTTGTCTACCGTTACCATGACGGCAAAGACTTAACGTTTTCCCGGAACAACATAAATATGCTTTTTGGCTTTGAAGTACCGTTCAGCGCTTTCGGTTACGACTGGAAATTCAATACTGAAAATATTTTTTCGTACTATTTTGGCGAACCGTTTTCTTACGGCAACACTAGCGGTCTGTCGTTTGATGTTCCGTTCAAAAATACAACGCTTACATTCGGCTATAAACAGGGGGTATATTTCGGGAAAGAGTACGATGATTGGCAAAAGTATGTTTACGGCATCAATTTCCGGGATATATGGTATGGTTCGAGTACGGTTTACGGCGAGTGGAAGATACCGCTGCCCGTCGAAACCGAAAGCCTTGGCGGGCTGACATACACGCCCGCCCTGTCGGGAAACATCAATTATGCGTTCCGTAACGAAGATTTGGCGGAACGCGGGGGGCCTTCATTTGACGCTTCGCATCGTTTGGGCTTTGACAAAATCGACTGGGCCGGCAATTTCAGGCGAGGCGCGGAGTTGTATATCGAAAACGTCAATGAGTACAATTTATTTTTTGAAGGGTGGAACAATTCGGTAACGGCAAATATAACGGAACATCTTCTGGTAACTGATTTTTTGGGAATATCGATGCGCGGCAGGTTTACAAAATGGTTTTACAGTTCCGCCCTTGGGTCTGTCGGAGCGCGGTGGGAAGCGGGCAGCATGATACGCGGCTTGGGGGATTACGCGATTTCCGCCGACTCGATGCTTGTTTTTAACTTTGATTTTATATTCCATGTTTTTGACTTTATGTTTTCGGAATACTTTAACAGTCCGCGGTTGCGCATAATAAACATGGAGCTACAGGCAGGCCCCGTAGTGGACATAGCCCTTGTAGACGGAATAGAGGTTGACTTCAAAAGAAATTTTATCCGAAACATCACTTACAAACCTCAAGACTGGATTGTTTCAGGCGGCATAGAATTATTCTTTTTTCCGCTCGCTTTCAGGAGCATATACCTTTGCGCAAGCGCGGCATGGAATTTAAACCCGTTGTTTAACGCGGGCCTCTTGCCCGGCAGTGACGATATGGAATTATACATGGGGTTTGGTCACCATTTTTGACGTTATGAACATTAATTTTATTAAACCTATTGTAGGCAAACTGCGGATACTGCTGCTGCGAAAGCACAAGCTCAGGCTTATCGTGCTGCTTTTTATGACACTCCTGCTGTCAATTATAGAAACATTCGGAATATCGATAATAATGCCGTTCATATCCGTAGCCTCGGCTCCGGATATGCTGGACAGAGGCAGGTACAACGCGGTTTTCAGATTTCTGGGATTTACGTCAAAAGACGACTTTATATTTTACTTCGGCATAGGGATCATCGCTTTTTATATATTGCGGGCGGCGTACAATGTATTTTACACATACATTCAGAACCGCTTCGCGCTTGGCACATTCAGGTATCTTGCGACCAATCTGTATGAAAAATATCTTTCTCTGCCGTACAAGGTTTATGTTCAAAAAAATCAGAATGAATTTTACAACGGCATAAGTCACGCGCAAAATGTAAGCATGATTTTGCTATGCATAATGCAGATATGCTCTGACGCGATCACGGTGCTGATGTTGTACTCTTTTATGCTTGTCGTGAACTGGCAAATGACGCTTTTATTGACGGCCATTCTTGTTGTTTTGATCGCCGTAATCATAAGGATAATCCTGAAAAACAGCAAAAAACAGGGCGTAAAAGCGGCGGAAGGAAACTACAATATCGGCCGTGTCCAGCGGGAGTCGTACAATAATTTTAAGTTTTTGCGCCTTAAATGCACCGAAGATTATTATATGCGCCGCTTTGACGATGCGGCGCATACAGTTTCAAGGGCGCAGACTATAAGCACCACGCTTGGCGCGATGCCGCGCAATATGCTTGAAAGCATAGGTTTTTCGCTGCTTGTCGGCGCGGTGCTGCTGATACTTTTCCGCTACGGATCGGCGGAAAGCATAATACCCGTTATCGCCATGTACGCGCTGGCGCTGTACCGGATACTTCCGTCAATCAACAAAATGCTCGGTAATGTGAATCAGGCCGCTTATCTACAGCACTCGCTGGACATCGTACATGAACATTTTACGCAGGAAACGGTACACGAAGGCCGCACGCCCGTAACATTTAACCATTCGATAAGTTTTAACGATGTTTCGTTTCAATACCTCACGGGACCCCTCGTGCTGCGTGATATATCATTTAAAATAAATAAAGGTGATAAACTTGCCGTTACAGGGCCGAGCGGCAGCGGAAAATCCACGCTTATAGATCTGCTTATCGGCATACACAATCCGTCGTCCGGTTCAATACTTGCCGACGGCAAGGAATTGAACGACGGGAATATACGCGCGTGGCGTAAAAAAATCGGATATATACCGCAAAGTATTTATCTTTTTGACGATACGGTCTGTGAAAATGTTGTTTTCGGTTCTGATTATGACGAAAAACGCCTGATACGTGTACTGGAAATGGCAAATATATGGGACTTTCTGCGGCAGAAAGACGGCCTTAAAACACAGGTCGGGGACGGAGGCATACAACTGAGCGGCGGCCAGAAGCAGCGTATAGGGATCGCGCGCGCACTGTACAACGATCCCGATATACTCGTTCTTGACGAGGCAACCTCGGCGCTCGACAATGAAATCGAAACAAAAATTATGGACGAAATTTACGATGTGGGCAAAAGTAAAACATTAATAGTAATAGCGCACCGCCTTACAACGGTGGAAAAATGCGCCCGCCTCATTTGTATGGAGAACGGCGTTATCAAAGACATTCAATGAAAAAAGTTTTGATAGACGGTGAATTTTTATGCAGGCCGCTTAACGGCATAGAGCGTTACGCTGTCGAGATTACGATTCGGCTTGACAAAATTTCTTCAAAACACGAGATAGCGCTTATCATTCCGTCCAATCCTCTTAGCGTTCCCGCCTACAAAAATATCGACATAATTCAGCTTAAAACAAAAATTAAATCACATCTCTTTTGGCAGATGGTAACGGTTCAGGGTTTTTTGTTGATGCATAAAAATTATACCGTGCTTGAATACGGGAACACCTGCCTGCCGTTTGTGCCGTCGATAGTCTTTCTGCATGATATATACTGCGAGCTTTTTCCGGAAGATTTTTCAAGTTTTCGCGATAAGCTTGTACGTCTGTACAATATGTACCAGTACCGCCTTATCACAAGGAAAGCCAAAAGAATCGTTACCGTATCGGAATACAGCCGGAATGAGATCGCCAATACGTTTCATATACCGCCTGGCCGCATACGGGTAATATACAGCAGTTGGATGCATTTCAGGACGGTGGAGCCGGACTATTCGGTGTTTTCCACTTTTCACACGCTGGAAAAACCGTTCTATTTTTCGCTGGGAACAATTTCAAAACGTAAAAACATAAGATGGATCGTCGAGTATGCCGCAAAACATCCCGAAGATATATTTGCGATTTCCGGCTCGCGGCTCCCGACGACACAGGCCGAAGAATTAACCGGCGGGGCGCGTTTAAAAAACATTATCCTTTTGGGCTACATTGACGACGGAAAAGTAAAGGCGCTTATGGAAAGGTGTAAAGCTTTTATACTGCCGTCTTACTACGAAGGTTTCGGGCTGACGCCCCTCGAAGCCCTCTCCTGCGGAGCGCCTGTAATCGTCGCCAGGGCCGCAAGTTTGCCGGAAATCTACGGCGGGGCGGCCCGCTACATAGACCCGTACAGCACCGATGTTGATTTAGACGCTTTGCTCCAAGAGCCGGTCGAGCCGCCGACCGCTATTCTGGAAAAATATTCCTACGATAGATCGGCGGAAGATGTATACAGGCTTATCGTTGATTACTGCAAGTAAAGCCGTTAAATGCGCCGGGTCCGGCGCATTGACGTCACAAAGGGAATTAATTAAAATTAAAAAATCAACGGAATTCAATGCCCATGAAAATATTGACTTGCAAAACACTCTTAGATGTTTTCACATCATGCTTACCGTTTGAATTCGGCGTTTATACTGATACTTATAATTATGACGGGCCGCGCCGCACGGCGGTTTTGGTTTCGGGCGGCGGGACGAATCTACAGGCGATAATCGACGCGAAGGGGCGGAGAGAGCTGCCCCACGCGGAAATCGCGCTTGTCGTATCGTCCGACAGGAACGCCTTCGCGCTTGAACGGGCAAAGAAGGCCGGCATAACCTGTTCGGTATTGGACGAAACGGACTATACGGATAACAACGGAGTTTTTGACGGCGTTAAGTACGATCAGGATTTGGCGGCGGTGCTGCAAAGCAACAGAATCGAGATTGTCGTTCTTGCCGGCTTCCTTGTCATTCTCGGAAGCGGAGTGTTGAACCTGTACAGGGACCGCATAATCAACGTGCATCCAAGCCTTATACCGTCTTTCTGCGGAGAAGGTTTTTACGGACTTTTTGTACACGAAGCGGCTCTCGCTCGCGGCGTAAAGGTTACGGGCGCGACGGTTCATTTTGTAAACGAAATCACGGACGGCGGAAAAATAATCATGCAGAAGGCCGTGGAAGTTGTTAGAGGGGACACCCCGGGAACATTGCAGCGGCGCGTGATGGAACAGGCCGAATGGATCATCCTGCCTGAGGCCCTTGAAGCGTTGTGCGCGGGAAGACTTGAATGACGAACAGTAAATTGAACGTGGCGCTTATCGGGTCCGGCGGGCGCGAACACGCGCTTGTCCGTAAATTGAAAGACTCTGCCGGCCTGGCCTCGTTGACGGCGATTCCGGGAAACGGCGGCATTGCGCGGGATGTTAAGTGCGTAGATATCGACCCGCTGGATATCGGTTCCGTCGTGCGGTACTGCCGGGATGCGCGGATCGATTATGTCGTGGTAACGCCGGACGATCCGCTTGCACTCGGTATGGTGGACGCGCTCGGCGAGGCGGGAATACGCGCCTTCGGGCCGGTAAAGGCTGCGGCGCGGCTTGAGTCGAGCAAGATTTTCGCGAAGAATCTGATGAAAAAATACGGTATTCCTACGGCGGACTACGAAACGTTTACAAAGAGCGCCGAAGCTCTCCGGTATGTTCGTGAAAGTTTTTCGGCGGGGAAAAAGGCTCTCGTGGTAAAGGCGGACGGTCTTGCGCTCGGTAAGGGCGTTGCCGTATGCACGAGCCTTGAGGAGGCCGCCGCCGCCGTCCGCGCCGCGATGGACGAAAAACGTTTCGGAAAAAGCGGGGAAAACATTGTGATAGAGGAATATCTAAAGGGGCCCGAAGTGAGCGTGCTGTCGTTCTGCGACGGAAACACGCTTGTCCCGATGGTGAGCGGCATGGATCACAAGCGGGCGCTGGATAACGACGAGGGGCCGAATACGGGCGGCATGGGCTGTATCGCGCCCAACCCGTTCTACACGCCCGAAATCGCCGAAATCTGCATGAAAACGATATTCACCCCGACCGTCGAGGCGGTAAAGAAAGAAGCGGCTCCGTTCAAGGGCTGCCTGTACTTTGGCCTGATGCTGACTGAAGCGGGGCCAAAGGTGATCGAGTACAACTGCCGGTTCGGAGACCCGGAAACCCAGGTCGTGCTGCCGCTGCTGGAATCCGACCTGCTTTCTGTCATGCTTGCCTGTACGGACGGCACCCTTGCGCCAGAGGCGGTCCGTTTTAAGGACAAGGCGGCGGCCTGCGTCGTCGCGGCATCGGGCGGCTATCCCGGCGCGTACAAAAAATGTTTCAGGATAAAGGGCGCCCGGGACGCCGAAGCGGCGGACGGCGTTCAGGTTTACTGCGCCGGAGTAAAAGAGGACGGCGGCTCTCTTGTAACATCGGGAGGACGGGTTCTTTGCGTCAGCGCGGTGGCCGATAAGCCCGAACGGGCGCTTGAGGCTGCGTATGGCGGCATCAAAAAGATCAGCTTCGAAAATATGTATTTCAGGCGCGATATAGGGAAGCGGGCGACGGCATTTTCAGGAAACGTTTAAAGGAAAATATGCGGCTGGCAATAGGCGATATTCATGGCAGGGCTTTTTGGAAAAATTATATCCATGAGGATTTTACCGAATTCTATTTTGCGGGAGATTACTTTGACAGTTATAATCTGTCGTTTGCAAGGCAATGCCGGAACTTCATCGAAATCTGCAAAACAGCCGGGGCGGACAGGCGGATAAAATTATGTCTGGGAAATCATGATTATCACTATTTAAATAACGTTATCGATATTTACTCAGGATATCAGGAAAAATATTTTTTTGAGATAAATCAAATATTGGAAAAAAACATCGGCCTCCTTAAAGTCGTGTATGTTACGGAGGATAACTATATAATTTCACACGCCGGTGTTTCAGAATGGTTTATGGAACGTATGAAAAACGCCGGATACGGTAATGTTGAAGACATAAATACGGCGTTCACCGAAAACCGCGACATATTAAGATTTAACGGCAACGATCCTTTTGGGGACGACATCACTCAAAGTCCTATATGGATCAGGCCCGCCTCCCTGGAAAAACAGGCTTTGCCCGCTTACAACCAGATCGTCGGCCATACCCCCGTGCCCGGCATACGGACGGTAAGACTGCCGGATGAACCTCCCCGCCGCTTGCGGCGGGATATTAGACCCCACTGCGAACGAAGAACCCATGAGCAAGCTCCCGGGTATCAAATATCTCTATTTGAAATCTTTGCGTACCAGCGGGAAAACACATCCCCCGCGCCCCCAGTTACCGCACCAGGGTGCGGGGTATTAAACCAAAAGAGTCTGCGCCCCAATAAAAAACAAAAAACTGTAAGCATTACCTATATCGATACTGAAAACAAGGAATCGATTTACCGCTTCTGAGAAACGCCTCCGGGAACGCGCGTCGTCCGTTGACTTTTACCGTGAAACAGACTATAAACAGTCTATGGAAACCAACTGGAAAAAGAATACCGCGTTGTTTTTAACCGGACAGGCCCTGTCGCTTTTTGGTTCTATGCTCGTGCAGTACGCCATTCTATGGTACATAACCCTTAAAACCCAATCGGGAATAACGATCACGGTTTTTACAATTTTCGGATTTCTTCCGATGTTTTTCATTTCACCGTTTGGCGGCGTATGGGCTGACAGATTTAACCGTAAATACATTATAAACATATCCGACGGCGTAATAGCGCTTGCCAGCCTCGTTATAGCCGCCTTTCTTATATTCGGATACGAAAGTTTTGGAATACTGCTAGCCGGCACGGTCGTGCGTTCATTCGGACAGGGCGTACAAATGCCTGCGGTGGGCGCGTTTATCCCGCAGATTGTGCCGGAAGCGCATCTTACAAAAATGAACGGAATACAGGGCAGCATTCAATCGTTTATAACGTTGACATCGCCCGCGGCAAGCGCCGCCCTCATGTCGTTTACTTCGCTGGAGATATTATTTTTTCTTGACGTGCTTACCGCCGCCTGCGGCATAAGCATCTTGTTCTTTTTTGTCAAAGCCCCGAAACCGGAAACGCCGCCTGAACAAAAACCTGTGAAGTACCTGCGCGATTTAAAAGAAGGATTTAGATATATAAAAAGTCACAGGCATATATTATACCTGATCGTTCTTTCGTCCGTATTTATGTTTTTTGCGTCTCCTTCCGCAATGCTGACTCCGTTGCAGGTAACAAGGAATTTCGGGAACGAAGTCTGGCGACTCAGCGCGATAGAGATCGCTTTTTCCGCCGGGATGATGGCGGGCGGCCTTGCGATTGGTTTTTGGGGCGGCTTCAAGAATCGTATTTTTACAATCATGCTTTCATGCGCGTTGTTTGGCATTGAAGCGATAGCGCTTGGAGTGACGCCCGTTTTTTGGCTTTACATAGCCGTCATGGCCGGCGTAGGCGTAACGATGCCGCTATACAACACCCCATTGATGGTCATCATGCAGACCACGGTAGCACCTGAGTTCATGGGGCGCGTACTTTCGGTCGTTACGATGTTGGGCAGCGTGATGATGCCGCTCGGTATTCTCGTCTTCGGCCCGCTTTCGGATACGGTTTCGATAAACCTTATTCTCGTGGCGACGGGCCTTGTGATGACACTGTTGAGCGTCCTGTTCGCGGCAATCAAACCTCTGCGTGACGCGTACCCCGCCCGTCAAATGGGGCCGGTATTGCCACCAAATAAGCCCCCGCGCGGCAAGCTCTAAACTTGACCCATAATTCAGATTACAGGGCAGGCGTACCCCCGGGCGGGTTCGGTTTGGGGAGGAAATGGCGGCCGTTAAGGCTCTCCGGGCGGATTATTCCGCATATCCGGGCACCGGGGTGACGGGAAGGGGGAACAAGCGGAAAAACGCGGCCCCGGCATCCCGTTTCCCGCTGCGGGGTCTGACACCATGGGCCGGCGGGACTCCCGCCGCATCCTCTCCCGCTTCCCCTCCGTCTCCCTGGACCCCGGGTAGGGAGACGGAGAGAAAAACATGGCAGGGGTCACCGTCAATCAAGCATAAATGTTTTATCAATATTTCCGATAATGCGGCCTGAAAGCTCCGCCGCAAGGTTTTTCCTGATTTTAAGGGGTATATCACGCAAATACGCGGCCGGGTTTCGCTCGAGGCGCTCTGTTTCGGTATCAGCATCTTTGAACAACTGGTATGCGTCTATGTTTAAGGCCCCGGCTATTTTTTCAATCATCTCGACAGAAGGAAATTTTCTGCCTATCTCAATCTCACTTATATAATTGGTCGAGCTGTCTATACGCTCGGCAAGAAGCATCTGGGAAATCCCCATATCCTGCCTAAATCTTTTCATGTTCTCGATAAAAATTTGCCTCAGTTGCATACATTCATGCTAATAGACAGGGTAGACCGGTTGACAATACGCTTATAGACATATAGTATTGTATGTCTATAAGACATATTAAGGAGATGCGGATGATACCCAAAATCATTCATTACTGCTGGTTATCCGGCGACCCGATACCGGAAAATTACCGGCGCTGTATGGCGACATGGAAAGAGAAACTGCCGGACTGGGAGTTCATGTTGTGGGACACGAAGCGTTTTGACATAAACAGCGTGCTTTGGGTCAAACAGGCGTTTGAAGCGGAACTGTATGCGGTCGCCGCCGACTATATACGCCTGTACGCGATTTACAACAACGGCGGGATATATCTTGACATGGACATGGAAGTTGTTAAGCCGTTTGACAGCCTCTTACAGGCCGACCTCTTGCTCGCTTACGAGAATCATATAAGCCGGAACATCGAGGCGGGCTGTTTCGGCGCGGTAAAGCAGCATCCGTATATAAAAAGGTGCATGGAGTATATTGAAGGCACCCCGCTGTTCGAGCCAAATTTACGGGCAAATATACTCGATCTGCCGCGTTCGGAGAGGCATGAATTTATTGATCCGCTGATTATGCCGGAGATAATGAAAAATATCGCCGAAGAATTTTTTAAAAAAGATGAATTTCATTTTTATCCCCGTGATTATTTTACCGCAAAAAACGTTTTGACAGGGAAGATTGAGGCGACGGAAAACACGTTTACGATCCACCATTTTGCTACGCAGTATCATTCCGAGGCATGGCGCAAAAACAGACGCTCCGAACAAAAAATCTACGCAGCGTTTGGTGAAACGTCCGCCCTCTCAAAATTCGTTCTAAAGCAGAGAGGCCGCCTTATGGGAATGGTGCGGCGCGTCAAAAAGCGGGGCGTTTTTGCAACGGCACGGTACTACATCGACAGATTTGTCCTGCGTAGGCGAAAACGGGAGGATATCTAGCCCGGCTGTTCCGCAAGGGAACTGCCGGAACGGATCTTAAAGGGAATATATGTTTGGATTACTGAAATTACTTAGACAAAAGCTGCTCAATCCCGTATTGGAACAGCAAAAAAAATTTGTGGAAAAAGTTATGGTTTTGCATTCCCAAATCACGGAACAAAGACGAAAAGAAACAGAGGATGTAATATTTGAAAATATTTATACAAAATTCGATTTTGAACGCCCGCTTTCATGCACTTCTCAAATATGTAATCAGGAATTCTTCGGCCTCCCGTTTTATCAGTATTGGACGGCCAGACTGAAAGAAAAGCCGTGGTTTCACAGGAAACAGTGGGAATTTGTATATATTGCGCAGACATTGTTCGAAAACAATATGCTGACGGCAGGAAGCAGGGGGCTGGGCTTCGGAGTCGGCGTGGAACCGCTTCCCGCTTTGTTCGCGTCCATGGAATGCAAAATTACCGCAAGCGACATGGATACGGACAGCGACGCGGCAAAAAAATGGGAAAGCTCAAAACAACATTCAGGGAATAAAATAGAATTGTTAAATCAAAAAGGAATATGCCCTCCTGATGTTTTTGCCGCCAACGTTTCATTCCGCAATATCGACATGAACAAGATACCGGACGACCTTCGGGGTGCGGGGCAGTTCGATTTTATCTGGTCGTCATGCGCGCTTGAACACATAGGCGGGCCGCAAAAAAGCGCGGACTTCATCTTCAACAGCCTTGATACGCTGCGCCCCGGCGGGCTTGCGGTACACACGACCGAATACAATTTATCATCCGACGAAGATACCCATGAAGACCCTTACGGATATGTGTTCAGAAAAAAAGATATAGAGGGCATAGTGGAAAAGATATACCGATTGGGACATTATGTTTATCCGCTTGATTTCCGGCAGGGAATACAGCCCGCCGACACTTTTGTGGACGAGTTTCCATACAAACAAGAACTGCATCTGCGGTTGCGGCTTGAACACTATGCCGCCACGTCATTGGGCATAATCATTCGAAAAGGCATAAAATGCCGTCCTGCGGCGGAATGAACCTCCCCGCCACAAAACAGCGTCAAGAGTCCGCGGCAAACCGCTGCGCGGTTTGGTCAAAATTATCTTTTGCGCGGGCCCCAAAAGGCCGAATTTTAGAACTCAAGCTGTAAAACGGATCGCTGGAGGGTTTCGCTCTTGAAGGCGTGACGGGCGTTTACAACGTAAGCGATTTTGAAGGCGGCCCGATGATCAGATTGAATGACGGGGTACCTAAGGCGGCATCCTTGTCAGCCTTGAAATCAGCCTGTCGGCGTAAGGCCTTCCCGCGCATATCCGGCGTCACGGGATGAAAGACTTCCCGAATGGAGGCTGTGTTTTCCGGGCCTTCTTCGCGCCAAGCGCCCGTCGCGGGTACCTTTCCCCGCGCCGGTCCGGCAACTGGAGTGACTGACGGCGGATGCCGATATAGTAGGAGGGACTGTAAATATGTTTGGTTTGTCGTTTATATGGCGTGGTAGCGCGGCTCTCGTTTTGCTGGCCGTCTGTCTCGGTTCTCCGCTGGGGGCGCAGGCGGCGAAGTGCGGCCTCACGGGTACGCTTGACTGGGAAAGGATGCGGATCGACGCGGAACTCAGCCTGGACCTGTCCGCTACGGGCATAAACTTTCCGGCGGGAAGGACGCAGGCGGAGGAGGCGCTCTTTTCGGAGTACTTTGACAGCGTGCTGCCTCTCCTCCTTTCGATAAGGCTAGATTCGTCCTCTGTGATAGCCGATTTGATAGCTTCCGCCGGGCTTCCGATCTCGCTGGTGGACGCTTTGGCGCGGGGGGCGAAGCGCAGGCCGCCCAGGTATTCTCTTGATTTCAGCAGGATCAGTTCGTCGTACACTATAGACCTGACGGACATAGGCTCGCGGCTTGCGGGGCACCGCGAGGCCGCCCGGATGGATCGGCTTGTCGGCCCCGTGCCGGTGGCGGATTACACGGGCATCATCGTGATCGCGGACGGCGAACTGCCCGTTCACGGTCGTAGTGTTTCCGCCGGCCTGAAGCCCTGCCTTTTCCCGAAGATTTGGGATACCGAGATGAATCTGATATACGACAGGAGCATGACCCGCCCCGAATGGGAAGCCGGTTTCGCTATGGTGCGTTATACCGGCGTCGAAAACATATTCCGGGACAATCCGTCCGGGCTGGGCGACGAGTTGCGGCGCCTTGTGGGTGAGCGGCCCCTGCGCGTCATTGCGCGCGGCGTGTTCGGCATGAATCCGACCGACCCCGTGATAGACCGGGCGGACGCCGTCACGATCCTTTCGTCGGAAGCGAACAGGCGCTTGCTGGTCGAGGGGCGCGTCGCCTTCGTAGTGCCGTCCGGCGCGTTGGAAGAGAGTTTCTGATTGTTGACGCGGCATGAACAAAGCAATCGCAACGGGGGTAAATATATATTGATGTTTTGGGATCGCGGGCCGTCCGTCACTGTACGGGGCCCTACTCTCCTCCAGCCGGACAGTCCCGCCGGATGTCTCCCGGCCCCCGCTCTCTTGCGGGCTTTGCTCCTTATTGCCGCCGCGATATTCGTGTCGGCCCCGCCCGCCTTCGGCCTGGGCGAGGAGGTGCTGAAATTCGGCGGAGAGGCCGGCTGGCGGCAGTTCGGCGTGAGGGAGGGCGTTACAGAGCTGTCTAACGTGCGAGCGCACAGGGTTCTAGCGCTCAGCTCCGTTGACAGGAGACATGATGACCCTTCTCTCGATATGGCGCTTTCTTTCGACGAGGACGGCGCGGCGCCGTTTTCCGACAGCACGGGGCATTACACATTGCTGGCTTCGGAGGCGGCCCGTAAGGCGGGCTTCGCGTTGGCCCGTTTCGGGACCGGCGCGGTCATTTTCGGCGGCGCGTTGAATACGGCGACAAACGCCGCCGCCCCGATAGTGATAATGGCGGACGGAGAGGACGCGCTTTTTTCCGCGGGCCGTAACCTGGGCGACTTTTCGATAGGCCTCTGGCTCTACCCCGGCGGCATGGAGAACGGCGAGGAGCTGCTGTCCTGGACCGCCTCGGTGGAAGCGGGCGGCGCGGGCGCGTACAAGAACCAGAGTCTTGGCTGCTTCGTGTCGAAAAACCGGATCGAATGGGAAATAAAGAACTTCTTTTTCGCGCAAAAAACGAAAGAGGACCGTTCCGCCGACAGTATCGACCTAAAGCTTGTCTCCTTCACGCCTATTGTTCCAAAGCTGTGGAGCTATCACCTGATACGCTTTGACGCGGAGACCGGCCTCATGGAATACCTTGTGAACGGGGTCTTGGAAGACCTTGCATACGCGACTTCTTCCGGCAGCGGGGGCGGGAGCGGGGATGTTTTTCTGCCCGTGATCGGAGAGCGCGGCGGCTTTATCCTGGGCAGGCGTTTTAACGGCATGATCGACAGTTTCCGCATATACAAACGTTTCGTGGAGCAGGCCGTGCCGCGCCGTTACCCCCAAAGCGGCAGGGTGCGGAGCGTCCCGATAGACCTGGGCGCGCAGAACTGTACCGTTCTGCGGATCGGCGCCGCCGGAGGCGCGTACAATATGTTCAAGGGAAGCCGTCAAAGCAGGTCCGGGGACGCGGGCGCTTTCGACTTTCCCGGCGGAGCGCAGATACAGTTCTTTATACGCGCTTCCGATTCTCGTTATTCATGGGACGGCGCGGTTTGGCGTACCTTTACGCCGGGCGAGCCGCTTGGCACGGTGCGGGGCCGCTACATAGAACTCGCGGCGAGTTTCTATCCGGGCGGTGACGCGGAGACGACGCCTTACCTTGAAGAGCTGAGCGTCGTGTTTTCCCGGAAAGCCCCGCCCGCGCCGCCGTCCTACATAGGGGCGAAGGTGAAAGACGGCGGTGTCGAACTGTCATGGAAGCCGTCCAGGGATGAAAACGCAGCGGGTTACATCGTCTACTACGGCGTGGCCTCCGGCGAATATTTCGGCGAGGATGCCTCCGCCGGCCCTTCGCCGATAGACGCGGGGAAGCGGCTGTCGATAAGCATTGACAAGCTCGTAAACGGTGTTCTATACTTCTTTTCTGTGAGTTCTTACGATGATTTGGGACAGCCCGGTGATTATTCACGCGAAATATCCGTTCGCCCGCTTAGGATGACAGAATGACGACAAACACCGAAGCTGACGTTTCAGTACCCGCCAAAGACTCAAGGGGGGGGCTTTTCTTCAATTATTACCCGGTCATGATACCGACCGCCTTAAAGTTTCAAGCCCTTTGCAAGGGCGGCGCGCCGACGCCTTACGACATTTTTACGATAATCAACGCCGATCCGGTGCTTACAGGCATAACTTACGGCTTGTACCATGAACTTTTTCCCGCAGTGCCGCAGGACTTTTTCGGGATTCCGTACATAATCATCAAACTAAACGTCAATACGGTAAAAAACAACGTGTCCGCGGCGGCGGAGCGGGCGATACTGTCGCGGGAAACGGGTAAGCGGTTCAGGAAAAAGCAGAAGGATTTTCTGCGCCGCTCGCTTTCCGCCGGGATCGTTTCCCTGTTGCTGGCGAAAAGGCGCGGCCTTAGCGAAGGCGATACGCAGAAATACTACTGTGCGGGCCTTTTGCACGACATAGGCGCATTCGTTCTTTCCAAAGAAAGCGGGGCGGTGTTTGACGGTAACGGCGTCAGCCGGGCGGAGGCGGGGCGGATTACCGCAAAACTCTGGGGCTTTCCTCCTGTCCTTTGTGACGCCGTCGCTTTCCATACGGACTACCGGAACTACACAGGTGATCATCGCGATGTGGTGTTCCATACCGCGCTGGCCGTATCGGTTTTGGATAAGTTGGGCCCAAGCGGGAGTACGGCAAAGTCCCGGTCACGCGGACCCGTTCCTGACGAGCTTCTTAAGGGGCTGGAGCTTGACGAAAACATTCTTGACGGAATCGAAAAGCCCTTCGGTACCGAATTAAAGAAGGCGTCCGCCTTTATCGGCCTGGAGAAGGACTGATATGCTGTCCGTACGTTTCTGGGGAACACGCGGTTCCATCGCAAGCCCCGGCAAGGCAACCGTCGAATTCGGCGGTAACACTTCGTGTCTGGAACTGCGCGCGGACGACAGACTCGTGATAGTTGATTTCGGTACCGGCATACGCGCGCTCGGCGGCAGTCTTATGGCAAACGATCTGAAAAAGGGCCCGATAAACGCCGACATCTTTGTCACGCACACCCATTGGGACCATATTATAGGCTTTCCAATGTTCGCGCCTCTCTTTGTCCCTACAAGCGACTTACACATATACGGGCCCGTCATGCCGGGCGGCTTTACGGTCCGCCGCGCTCTGGAACTTATGACGGAGTATCCTTTCTGGCCGGTGCATCTTTCGGAATTTGCGGCAAAACTGACGTTCAAAGACATTCTTGAAACGTCGCTCGATCTGGGCGCGGGTTTAACGGTAACGAGCAAGACGCTCAACCATCCGGGGATCACCCTGGGTTACCGTTTCGACTACCGGGGAAAGACTATAGCGGTCGTTACGGACAACGAACCGTTTTGGAATCCTTTCGACGACAGATCACATCCGATGTACAGCGCCGAAGCGGATTACGAAGGCCGCAAAAGTGTGGAAACGGAAAATAAAAAACTGACGGATTTTTTCAAAAATGCCGATATTCTTGTCTACGACAGCGCGTACACGGAAGAGGAGTATCAGAACGGCAAACTGAACTGGGGCCATACATCGTATGAAAGCGCGATAAAAAACGCAAAAATCGCCGATGTAAAAAATTTAATCACTTACCATCATGAACCTTCAAGGACGGATGAATCGTTACACGGTCTTGAGGCGCGTTACTTGAAGGATGATTCGGGCCTCAACATAATTACGGCAAAAGAAGGGCTGGTTTTAACGGCATAATGTTTTCATTAACCGGGGTACAAAAATGTTTGAGAAGTTCCATACAGGGCGAACCGTAGTACGCGCGCTCGCCGTAGTCTGCGTACTATATTATCTTCCCGCAAGCGCCGCAAACCTTTCAAAAACGATTCACAGCAAACTGAGCGTGATGCAGTTTGGCGGCGCGGGCGGACGCGGCGGCATGGATTATTCCGAGAAACAGATCGAACAAATCGTTTCCTTAATTTCGGAATTTGAGGACAGACTCATCGAAGGTATCCCCGAACCGGAAGAGTTTTCGATGCCCCGGACGCTGATCTATTCATCGTACACGGTGCAGCCCGGCGATATGATAGGCTTCATATCGTCCAACTTCGGACTTAACCAGGACACCCTGATCTCCGTAAACGGTATTTCAAACACGCGCTCCGTCCAGGTCGGCAAAAAACTTCTGATACCGAATCAGGACGGCATAATGCATAAGGTGTCTCGGGGCGAGACGCTGAACGGGATAGCGGAAAAATACATGGTTCACGCCGCCGCGATCGTAACGGCAAATGAGTTGTTTTCGGAAAAGGTAAACGCCGGCACGGAAATCTTTATCCCCAACGCAAAACTCGATTCGACACGGCTACAGGAGATAAACGGCGATCTGTTTATATGGCCGGTGCGCGGACGGATCACGTCGGGCTACGGCTACCGCAAAAGCCCGATAACCGGACTTCGCAGCTTTCATTCCGGAATCGACATAAGCGCGAATACCGGCGTCCCGATAAAGGCGGCGATGGCGGGCAGGGTCATATCCGCGGGATACAACGACGTCTTCGGCTATTATGTAGTAATATCGCACCATTCAAACTACCGTACTCTCTACGGCCACATGAGCCTGATACGCACCGAAACCGGCGCTTATGTCAGGACGGGCGCCGTAATAGGCGATGTCGGCAATACCGGCCAAAGCAGGGGCGCCCACCTCCATTTCCAGGTGTACAAAAACGGCCTGACCGTGAACCCGATCAGGCTGATGAACTAGGGCGCGCCGGTTTCCCCGGCCTGCGGACGGCCTAACTTAGGGCGTATGTTTTTCGTAATCTCGATAACCCTGTTTCCGATGTTTTTCGCGGCCTCTTCGGCGCGTATAACGCTACGACGTATCTTGCCGCTTATCGTTTTCGGAAGCTCGTCTACAAATTCAATGATGCGCGGATACTTGTATATCGCCGTTTCCCGCTTAACGTAGTCCTGAATCTCGCGGCCAAGCGCCGGATTCAATTCGTAACCGGGCGCGGCGACGATAGTCGCCTTGACCACCTGCCCGCGATGCGGGTGGTAGACGCCGGTAACGGCGCACTCCAGCACCGCCGGATGCTGCTGGAGCACACTTTCCACCTCGAAAGGACTTATCCTGAAACCGGAACTCTTTATCATATCGTCCGTGCGCCCGCTGAACCAGAGGTAACCGTCCTCGTCGCGGGTCGCGATATCGCCCGTGTGGTAGATGTTGCCCGAAAAAGCCTGCTTCGAGAGCGCCTCATCGTTGTAGTAGCCCGAAAACATCCCGAAAGGCCGCCCCGCCTCCAGACGCAGCACGATCTCGCCCGCTTTGCCCGCAGGGCATGAGATGCCATTAACGTCTACAACGTCGACATCGTAACCCGGCGCGGGACGCCCCATCGAACCAGGCTTGACCTCCATCCACGGGAAAGTCCCCACTATCAGCGTAGTCTCAGTCTGCCCGAAACCCTCCCGTATCACGAGACCCGTCATCTCCGTGAACTTGTTCGACACTTCGGGATTGAGCGCCTCGCCCGCCGTAGTGCAGTAGACGAGCGACGACAGGTCAAACTTCTTCAGGTTTGTCTTCACGATGTAGCGGTACACGGTCGGTGGGGCGCAGAACGTCGTTATACGGTAGCGTTCAATCTTTTCGAGCAGTTTTTGCGGCACGAAAGAAAGCATATCGTAGACGAACACCGCGCTGCCGGCCAGCCACTGCCCGTATATCTTGCCCCACATCGCCTTGCCCCAGCCGGTTTCGGCCACGGTAAGATGAAGCCCCCCGTCCTTCACGTTCTGCCAGTACTTCGCAGTGACGATATGGCCGAGCGGGTAAGTAAAGTTGTGCAGCACCATCTTAGGATTGCCAGAAGTTCCGGACGTAAAGTAAAGCAACATTATGTCGCCGTTAGCCGTCGCCCCGTCTCCCGTCGGCCTATCAAAGACCTCTGAAAATCCGTCGCCCTCGTAGCGCGTCCAGCCCGCCCGCTCAGGCCCGACGGTAACAAGGTGCCTCACCGTATGCGAGGCGTCCAGCGCTTTGTCCGCCTCGCCCTGAAGCTTCGGGTCGTCCAGCGTAACGATCACCCTGATACCCGCCGCATTGTTCCTGTAGGCTATATCTTTCTCCAGCAACATATTGGTAGCGGGCACGGCTATCGCGCCAATCTTGTGCAGGGCCAGCAGAAAAAACCAAAATTCGTAGCGCCGCCGGAGGATCAGCATCACCGCGTCCCCCTTCCTGACACCCAGCGCGGTCAAAAAGTTCGCCGCCCTGTTGGTCTCCCTCGCCAGACGCTCAAAACATATCACGCGCTCGCCCGCATCGTCGCACCATACGAGGGCGCGGCGCTCCGGCTCCAGCGCGGCGTACTTGTCAACCACGTCAAACGCAAAATTGAAATTGTCGGGTATCCGTATCGCAAATTTGCTTTTTAACTCTTCGTAGGATTTGATGTTATCATCAATATCCAGATAATCACGCATCAACATGAAAGCTCCGTGTTTGTTTGTATGTGTATTTTCGACACGGCTAACACGCCAAGGTTGCGGCGGCCACCCCCCATGAGATGGGTTAGCGCAAACCACGCAGCGATTTGCCTGGCGCTCTGCCCTAATGCTTTACCTGTAAGCAGGGGAAAACAGAGCTAGGGTTTTAGGGGGAAGCCTGTTCCAGGGGCAATGGTCTTTGGACTGGAAGGAAGGACCGGCGCGGCAGTCAATGCCCCCACCGGCCACTATGGTAAAGAAGGGCGCCTTAACCAGTCAATAATAGACTTGTTCGATAAGCAACCGGGTTATCGGACAAGTCCAATGAGTAATGAACCTCCCGGCAGCTGGCGCCTTTTTCACATCGGACGCGATGGAGGGGAGCGGCAGGCCGCCCCGCCGGCGTTGACGAAGGCGGGAAAAAGGGGCAAGATTAACTTAAGTTTTTACGGAGGATGTATTTATGAGTTCTATAGAGTTTGTTACGGCGCGTGAGATTTTGGATTCACGCGGGAACCCCACGATAGAAGTGGACGTACATTTGGATGACGGGTCCTTTGGCCGGGCGGCGGTGCCGTCGGGGGCTTCGACCGGCGAGCACGAAGCGGTGGAACTGCGGGACGGCGAAAAGGAGCGCTACCAGGGCAAGGGCGTCCTTAAGGCCGTCGATAACGTTAACGAAAAGATAGCGGACGAGATTGTCGGGCTGGACGCCTTCAACCAGATAGATGTTGACCGCACGATGATAGAGCTTGACGGCACGGAAAACAAGGCAAACCTGGGCGCGAACGCGATCCTAGGCGTATCGATGGCGACGGCACGCGCGGCGGCGGAGGCGGCGGGATTGCCGCTGTACAAATACCTGGGCGGCATCCACACGTCCGTCCTGCCGATCCCTATGGCAAACATAATCAACGGCGGCAAGCACGCCGGCAACAAGATTGACTTCCAGGAATTCATGGTGATGCCGATAGGCGCGCCTACGATGTGCGAGGCGGTGCGCTGGACCGCGGAGGTTTTCCACACTCTCAAAAAGATACTGGCCGACGCCGGGAAAAACACCGCCGTCGGTGACGAGGGCGGTTTCGCCCCCGATATTGAAAACGAGGATGCCTTGCAGTACATCGTGAAGGCTATAGAGGCGGCGGGTTATAAGGCTGACAAGGAACAGTTCGCTATAGCTATGGACTGCGCGAGCTCGGAGCTTTTCGACGAGGGCGGCGGCAAAGGTTACAAGTTCTGGAAGTCCAACCCGGGAAAGTTGTTCAGCGCGGACGAAATGGTGGACTTGTACGCAAAATGGATAGCGAAATACCCTATCATTTCGATAGAAGACCCTCTAGATCAGAACGACTGGGAGGGCTATGTAAAGATGACCCGCGCCCTCGGCTCTAAGATACAGATTGTCGGGGACGATTTCTTCGTTACGAACACGAAACGTCTTGAGCGCGGGATCAAAGAGGGTTCCTGCAACAGCATACTGATAAAGGTGAACCAGATAGGGACGCTTACCGAGACTTACGAGGCGGTGGAGATGGCGAAACGCGCCGGGTATACGGCTATCGTGAGCCACCGTTCGGGCGAAACCGCCGATACCTTCATCGCCGACCTTGTCGTCGCGCTGGAGACGGGTCAGATAAAGACCGGCTCAATGAGCCGCACAGACCGTATCGCCAAGTACAACCAGCTTATGCGGATAGAGGAGGAACTGGAGGGTTCCTGCGACTATGCCGGCAAAGCCGCCTTCTACAACCTGCGCCGTTCGTAAACGGAAACTCAGGACAAGCCGCGATAGACGGGCGCTTTGCCCGCATGTTTCGCGGGAATTTCAAGCTTACAGGAATATAAACGGCAAGGCCGCGCGCTTAGGCGACGCGGCCTGCCGCGTTTAGGGCTATCGCCGTGAATAGGAGGCAGAGCGCCTCGCCCGTTTCTATCGCCGCGCCTAGCGCGTCGCCCGAATAGCCGCCCAGCGCCTTGTCGTAAAGGCGGGCGTAAAAAACGGCGGAGAGGAGGCCGGCAAGCGACGGCAGGACAAAATAGGGGATGATGACGGAAGGGTTCCAAAGGCCCGCCGTTTCCGTGAAGGCGGCGGCGGCTATGCCGAGGGCCAGTCCGGCCAGTAGCGCGATCGACATACCGGCCAGGGTGCGCCGGGCGCGGGAGCCGGCGGCAAGCGCCCCGAGGCCTTCGGGCTTTGCGGGGCCTGTCATACAAGGGATCAGCGCCGCGCCGAATCTTCCGCTTACCGGGTATATGAACACGAGCATATCCGTGAGTGCCGTCCCGTTCACGCCGCCCAGCACTCCGTAAAGCAGCAATACTTTGAAGGCTGGCGCGGAAATCCCGGCAAAAAGGCCGTACACGCCGATTCTGGAATCCTTTAGTATGGCAAAACGCTTTTCGCGGCTCTGCGAGCCTAGAAAGGCGTCCGCCGTGTCCGAAAGGCCGTCCAAATGAAAAAGGTTGAAGCCCAGGTACTGTACGAATATCGCGGCGGCGACGGCGAATAGCTTTAGGCCGCTAAGGTAAAGCGCCGCAAAGTAGGACGCAGCTACGAGCAGTGTCGGGAAAAGGCCCGTTACGGGGATGTAGAAGTCCATGCGGCTCGCGTCAAACCTGAAACGTCCTTTCACCGGGAAACGCGAAACAAGACTCAGTACGGATAGGAACCTGTCAAACATTTTTTTCCAAACAGTCGAGGCCTTGTCGAACCTCGTCCCACGAAAAAAGCTCAAGGTTCACTATGCCTGAGAAATGACGCAGAAATGGCAGCAACTCCAAAAACCAAGGATCGTCCGCACGCGGCGGCTTGTGGCCGTCGCCGCCGCCCTCGCCCGTCCGGTTTAAATGAACCTCCTTTATCTGCCCGTCGTAGCGCCGCGCAAAGTCCGCCGGGTTCTTGCCTTCCAGCAGCAGGTGAGCTGTGTCCATGCAGACGGGCGCGTCTCCGCCAAAACAGGCCAGCAACGCCTCGATCCGTCCCGGCACGGTGTTTTCCAGCAGGAACCGCCGCATGCCGTAACGGGACATCCATGTTTTAAGAAAACGCGCCTGGGCCTCCGCCTCCTGGGCCGGATGAACAATGAAATGTTTTACAAGCGGCGACAGTGTTTCGACAAGTTCCTCATGCGCCTCTTTCAGGCCGTCGGGGAGATGGGCGGTAAACAAAAAACGTTCCGAAAAATCCCGAATCGCCGGCAGTTCCCGCAGAAACTCGGCCTTTATACCGTCATCGTACAGAAAAAAAAGCAGTTCCACTGCGTCAACCTCTTTTTTGTCGTCCAAGAAGCGCAGGTTTTCAAGGTATGTCCCCGGTATCACCCAGGAAGGCGCCGCCAGCATGAATTTTCTTCCCGCTTTTTCAGGGTTCACCGCTTATTTCTCTCCCCTTGTTTCGTAGTACAGCTTGAGGTAATCAAATTCAAAGGGCTTAATCCACGGGGATCCAAGGTGGCGTCCGCCCGCCCAGCGCAGGTATGCGTCGCAGTACTTGCGCTGCTCCTCGCAGTTTTTCAGCTTGTTTGAAACTATTTTACGGTACATAGACAACAGAAAAGACCATTCGCTGTAATGGATGTAGTCCGATATTGACGGGAGTTTTTCCGTTAGCCAGACCGTCCTCTCACGGTAGGCGGTAAAGTATTCATCCAACTGGTCGGAAAGGAGTTTTTTGGCGTTGTCGGTAAAGGATGAATGGTTGCCGTCGTGCCGGTAAAAACAGTATTTGGGTATTCCGTGCCCCACGATCTTGTTTGCTGAGGCAAAGAGCCTGTATGTCGTGGAAATGTCGTCATACTTGCGGTCTTCCCTGAAGCGTTCATTTTTGAATAGTTGCTTTTTGAACAGTTTTGTCGGCGTGGCCATGTTTAAAAGCTTGCGCTCCAAAAGTTCGATGACGGCCTCTTCCGGCGGCATTAGCAGAAGTTTGTCGAACGAGAAATGGGGCTCCGTTCCGGCGTCCTCCGTCTCCCTGTCGGCGCCGCAGAACGAAATATCCGCCCCGTACGTTTCGGCCAGATCATGCAGGAACGAGAGCATACCGGGGTACGCATAGTCATCATCGTCTATGAACGTGACGTACTCCCCCCGCGCCGCATCCAGCCCGGCGTTCCTGCCGGACCCGATGCGGCAGTCTTCCCGCCGCATAAACCGTATAGCGTCGTTTTCGGCGACTATACCTTTGCAGACCTCACCGGTGCCGTCCGTCGAGCCGTTGTCAATCAGTATCAGTTCGTAGCTGCCAAACTCCTGCTCCATAATCGACCGGACGGCCCGCCGTACAAACTGCGGACGGTTGTGCGTCAAAATTATAACACTTATCACGGGCGTTCCTATCATCATACACCTCCACTCTATCAGATTAACCCGCCGCCTGTCCGCCGGTTTCCGGCCGGCGGGTTTCATACACTCGGGCAGAGGCGGGGTTGCTCCTTAATTTAGCCCGATACGGATCGCTCCCTTCCTGTTTGCCTTGCGGCGAAAACCGGGGTTTGCGATTTCCGAAAACACCGCAAACCCGGCATAGGGCATCTATCAGTCATCGCGGGCCGCCAAATCAGCCCGCCGCTCGGCATGGCAGCCACTTTCCATGACGCGCTGCCATCTTAGGAATACGCGGCTGTAGTACCGGCGGTTTTATCAGAGAAAAGCGCCACGAAACAGCAGCCGTAGCTTGCCCTCCACAAGGAAGCCGCTTTACCAGGCGTAGTTGTCATCGTCCACACGTTCCCGTCCGTGAAGTACGCCGCCTTGCCACTGCCGCAGGCGGCGCAGGTGAAAAACAAGCCCGTTAACAGGATGACGGATACCGGCAATGACGATTTTCCTGCTTCCATGATTTGTTCCTTATAAATTTATTTCGCGGACAAGCATTTGACCGGTGCTGTATGCGGTACGGTAAAGGAATACGAACTCCGGCATCTCCGTCCGTAATGCCCGCCGAACCTGGGGTTTGTCATGTATGTTTTGCGAAAAACCCCGCCTGCGCAAGGTAAGTAATTGGTGAATCCCCGGTAGAAAATGAAGGTTAAGGATGAGGAGGCTGTCAGGGTTGAGGCGCGGCGGTATGTTTTAATTTTATGTCGTCCGGCGCGGCCCGGGAAACCGTGCGCCATGGTTTTTTCCACCGTATTCATGTCTACAGTATAATAATTTGAGATGTTTTAGTCCATTATCAGCAGTGAGATTTGTCAACGGCCAATAGAAATTTCACATAAGTCGGCGCCGGACTTAAGGCAGTCTAACCGCCCCGGTTTTTAGCGGTTTAACGTCCTGGCGTTTCCGGCGCCTGAAGCTTTCCGTCTCCTTTACCGGCCATACCTTCTTGCTCTCAGGGCTTGCCATTTCGTCCTTCTCCTCGGGCCGGTTATATACCCTGACTGGTCTAATACCTCCAAAACAGGCCCCCCGGCGGTCACCGCCAAGCGGCTATGGACATTTCCCCCAGTCGTCTTGTCGCTGATATAGCCCATCCTCCGGTTTTCAGATGGGAGTTATAGTTAACCCCTGTGGTATCCTGAACCGCCAGGATTGTGCCCCGTAGCCTGCCATGCGCCCGTAGAGTCGCTTCCCGGTACACCCGGAGAATTTCGGCCCGGTCAAAGTCTCCATTACCCGGCACATGGTAAATGGCTTTGGATTTTAGTCCATAGGCGTTTACACAAAGAAAATTGTCTGCGAATTACGCGAATTTTTGCGAATTTAAACATATCTTGTTTCAATAATTCGCGTTAATTCGCTTAATTCGCGGACATTTTGATCCCTAAGTAAACGCACATGGACTTTAGTCCGAGGCCTAGGCCCGATCCTCGCTTGCCTTACGGATCGATTTTATTCGCGGCGGGGTCTGCTCCCCAGCTTGGCTCTAAACCTGGCCCGCAATTCAGATTTCAGGGCAGACGTATCCCACTGGGCAGGTTCGGTTTGGTGAGGAAATGGCGTCCGCTGCGGTTCGCCGGGCGGGTTATGCCGCTTATCCGGGCGCCGGGGCGGCGGGAAGGGGGTATAGGCGGAAAAACGCGGGCCCGGATGCCCGTTTCCCGCGATGGGGTCTGACCCCGCAGGCCGGGGGGTCCCCCGCCGCTCCGCGTCCGGCGAAGCGTTTCCCGCGCTGGGGTCTGACCCCACTGACCGGGGTGTCCCCCGCCGCCTCCCCCGCTTCCCCGCCGTCCGGCGGCTCCCCTTCCAGAATCCGCGACCGGTACCGGTCGCCCCACAGGTGTCCCGTCCGTCCGCTGTCCCGGTTGTACCTAATGGCGAAGGTCTGCTTCAGCCATTTCATTATAGCGGGCAGCTCAAACCCGTCCGCGGGCTTGATGTAAAAGGCCAGCCGGTCACCGGCAAGACTAAGCCCCCGGACCGCGAAGACGAAGCGGCTCTCGGTCTCACGGAACACCCGGCCAAACAGCGCCGGGGTCCGGCCCCCTCGGAACAGGGGTTCCCGGTTGTTGACGCGGGTACTGATTTCGTACCACACGCCCTGTTTCAGCATTCTTAAATGTCTCATGCAAATATATGTGCGCTTGCCCGCGTTTTGCTTTAACA